>DASYNQ010000397.1:0-2555 GCA_036008425.1 Methylocella sp.
GCGAACCAGCGGGAAACTACTGTCGTTTGGGAACGTGCGGACGGCACGCCAATCTACCCCGCCATCGTATGGCAGGACCGTCGTACCGCCGCCGAATGCGAGCGACTGCGGCGGGGAGGAGCCGAAACGCTGGTTCGCGGCCGCACGGGCTTGCTTCTCGATCCTTATTTCTCGGCGACCAAACTTGCCTGGATTCTCGATCACGTGGCGGGTGCGAGGGCGCGGGCGGAACGCGGCGAACTCGCCTTCGGCACCATCGACAGTTTCTTGCTCTGGCGCCTGACCAATGGCAAGGTGCATGCGACCGACGCCGCCAACGCCTCGCGAACCATGCTGTTCGACATCCACCGGCAATGCTGGGACAGCGATCTTTTGAGATTGTTCAATATTCCCGTGGCGCTTCTACCCGAGGTTCATGACAATAGCTTCCTTTATGGGCTCACAACCGAGGGTTTGTTCGATGAGGCTATTCCGGTCGCGGGCATGGCGGGCGACCAGCATGCGGCGTTGGTCGGCCAGGCCTGTATTGATGCTGGAATGGCGAAGGCGACCTACGGAACGGGCTGTTTTTTCTTGCTCAACACCGGCGAAGTGGCGTTATCCCCGGCGAATGGGATGCTTACGACCATGGCTTACCGCTTCGAGGGCCGCCCTTCCTATGCCGTCGAGGGATCGATTTTTGCCGCTGGAGCCGCGCTCAAATGGATGCGCGACCGGCTCGAATTGTTCAAGGATGTGTCGCGAACCGGCGCCATGGCGACGAGCACGGGCGGCAACGAGGGAGTCTATTTGGTGCCCGCCTTCACTGGCCTTGGGGCGCCGTATTGGGACCCTGACGCGAGGGGACTGATTTGCGGCCTCACATTGGATACAAGCCCCGCGCATCTCGTGCGCGCTGCTTTGGAATCAGCCGCCTACCAAACCCTCGATCTGATGCAAGCCATCAAGGGCGGCGGGGTGCGCCGCGCGCTGCGTGTCGATGGCGGGATGGCGGGCAACGACTGGTTCTGCCAGTTTCTGGCGGACATTCTTGCAGCGCCGGTCGAACGCCCGGCTATGCTCGAAGCGACGGCGCAGGGCGCCGCCTTCCTGGCCGGGCTCACAATTGGCGTGTTTCCCGATTTCGCCGCCATTTCCGCCGCATGGGCGCGCGGCGCAAGATTTGAACCGCGCATGAGTGGAGCCGAGCGGGAGCGCTTGATCGCGGGATGGCGGGATGCGGTCCAACGTACGCTTACGCGGGATCGCGCGCGATAGATTGAACCAGTCTTGCAAAATGATATGCCGATTGGATCGAATAGAGCCTTGGCGCGTTTTCTCCCGGCGGATGAACCTCGCCGCCGCGCAAAAGGGCCGATGGCATGCGTTCCAACATATCGATGCAAGAAAGCGAGACGCTCTCGCGCCGCGATTGTCTGACGAGCGCCGCCGCCGCCGCGCTGGGCTATACGCTTGCCGCCGGCCCGGTGCGCGCCGCCGCAATCAAAACCGGCACGGACGGCCTTTCCGCCGGCGCGGCAAAAATAAAAGTGCCGGGCGGCGAAATGCCGGTCTATTACGCGAAGCCTCTGGCCGCCGCGAAGCCGCCGGTGATCCTCGTCGCGATGGAGGTCTTCGGCCTGCACGAGCACATCAAGGATGTGACGCGGCGGCTAGGCAAGCTAGGCGCTTTCGCAATTGCGCCCGATTATTATTTCCGGCTCGGCGACCTCACCCAAATCGCCCAACCGGCGCAATTGATGCCGTTGGTCAACGGCAAACCCGATGATGAGCTTTTTGCCGATCTCGACGCGACGGTCGATTGGGCCAAGTCCCAGGGAGGCGATACGGACCGGCTCGGCATCATCGGTTTTTGCCGGGGCGGACGCACGGTGTGGCTTTATGCGACGCATAATTCCAACCTCAAGGCGGGCGTTGCTTTTTACGGAAGCCTGATGGATCCCCCGAGCGCGGCCATGCCGAAGAATGCTTTTGAACTCGCAAACGAGGTCAAGGCGCCAGTGCTCGGCCTTTACGGCGCCGAGGATGCTAGTATTACGCCCGATCAGGTCGAGGCGATGAAGGAAAGGCTCAAAGCAGCGGGAAAAACGACGAAGTTCAAGATCTATCCAGGCGCGCCGCATGGTTTCTTCGCCGATTACCGGCAAAGTTATCGCGCGGACGCCGCACAAGACGCCTGGATGTCAATGCAGGCCTGGTTCAAGAAATACAATGTGTTGGACTAATTTTTGGGCTTGGTTCCGAGCCGGTGAAAGGGTGGGACCGGCGGCTCTTTCACCTCAAGACGCCGTTCCAGGCGATCCCCAAAGAACTTGCCAAAGACGTGCAAATCCGGTTCTCGTAGACCTGTTGCACCTCGCTCGAGAGTCCACGAAGGCTTCACGCTATGGAATCGAAAACCCAAGCCCAAGCCAAACAAAATGAAGAATTGTGGTGGTCATTATTGACCGGCGAGAACCCTAAGCTGCGGCGAGAGCGCCGCTTTTTCGGGCTGTTCCCGACACCAGACACGCAGAACGCGCGCTGCAAGATGTGTTTAGTGCCATTTGAGGGGA
>DASYNQ010000398.1:0-2009 GCA_036008425.1 Methylocella sp.
GGCGAGGCGCTGCAATGGTGGCGAGTCACAGTATTTTCCGAAAGCGCGCAAGCCGAGATCATGCGTCTTGCCGAGGGCGATTCGCTCGCCGTGCAAGGAAGCTTCCGCGCCGAGCTGTACACGCCAGACGGGGGCGAGCCGAAGGTTTCGCTTTCGATCATTGCCGATCGCGTACTCGCCCTTCGCCAACCGCCGAAGGAACGGAAGGCGCAGAAGGAGCGGGAGGCGCCCTACCGGGGCGGCGCAGCGGCTTTCGATGATGCTATCCCGTTCGGTGCGCCATGACCTACGCCGATATGCTCGACGTGGCCCGCTCCGTTCGGATCGAGGATGAACTTGCCCGGCGCAGCATCAAGTTACGAGGCCGCGTCGATCGCTGCGGGCCTTGCCCGCAATGCGGCGGCGATGATCGATTCTCGATCCATGTTGGGAATCAGGTTTTCAACTGCCGAGGCTGTAGCGGCAAGGGGCGCGGAGCTATCGATCTTGTGATGTTCCTCGACGGCTCGGGCTTCAAAGAGGCCGTTGCGACGCTTGCCGGATTTGCCCGCGGAAGAACAGTTTGCAGCATTACAAAGCAACGCGAGAAGCAAGCAAAAGAAGAGCCAGCAAACGGCGCTGGAAAGCTTGCCTTGTTGCTGTGGCGGGCGTCCGCTGATCCGCGAGGAACGATCGTCGAGCAATACCTTAAATCCCGCGCGCTCGAATTGCCGAACGAGGCTGCGATTGAAGCAATCCGGTTTCATCCTGATTGCCCATTCATGGCTGACCGCTTCCCGGCGATGGTTTGCCTTGTCCGCAACATCGTCACCAACGAGCCGCAAGCCATCATCCGCACGGCGTTGACGCCGGAAGGTAGGGCGATCAAACGTCCTGATAAGGCGGGCCGCCTAAAGACCTTTCGTATGAGCCTCGGCCCAACGGCGAGCGGCGCGGTCAAGATCGATCCTGACGAAGACGTGACGCAAGGCCTTTGCATCGGCGAAGGCGTCGAGTCGTGTCTATCCGGGCGGCAAATGGGATTGCGGCCTGTCTGGGCGCTTCTGGGAACTGTCGGCGTCGAAAAATTCCCGGTGCTGCCCGGTATCGAAGGATTGCACATTTTCCGCGAGAATGACGCGAACCTGGCAGGCCCGAAGGCCGTCGAGGATTGCGCCGCCCGCTGGCGGGACGCCAGACGTGAGGTGATTTTCGCTGATCCAGAAAGTGGGGCCGATCTCAATGACGAGCTGCGGAAGCGCGGCCGATGAATTTCATTCATTACGGGCGAGACCCCGATCCTAAAACCGTCGACGTCCGCATGACGGCGCTCGCCGCTGAAGGCTTCACGGCGGCAAGCTTCGGTTTGAGCGAGCATCAGCTCAGGCACCATCTCGACCCGTGCCATGAGCCGGAGCTTTTCGAGCTCTGGAAGATGGACCAAGCCGGCCGGATCCGCCTTTGGGAATGGCTATCAGCGGCCCACAAGGCCACCATGCCGCGCCCGAACAGGCACGCGGCCGAGGCTAAAACGCCGCGACAAGGAGTCGACCCTGCCCAAATCAGCGGCGCGATACAGAGAGGGTTAGCCGCAGACTTTAAACGAGGCGGAACAACCGTCATGCAGGACGCGGACACGCTCGAAATGGAAACGATCGAATGGCTTTGGCTTCATTGGCTCGCATTGGGCAAGTTGCACCTAATCGCGGGCGCCCCGGAAGCAGGAAAGACGACAATCGCGTTATCCCTCGCAGCGACCATCTCGTCTGGAAGCCATTGGCCGGACGGGACAAGAGCGCCCGTCGGGAATGTCCTAATCTGGGGAATTATGCACTTGACAAGTACGATCCTTGAGTCCATATTATGAATCAAGGAGTTAGTCAATGAGTATTCTTTCTGAGCCGCATTTCCATAACGAGGTCGCCGCGATTGCGTGGCTTGAAGCAATCGTATGGCCAAAGGGTGCTTTTTGCCCGCGTTGTGGAGGGTTTGATCGGATAACCGAAGTCAGGGGTGGCCGCGCTGGGTTG
>DASYNQ010000399.1:0-2761 GCA_036008425.1 Methylocella sp.
CGGTCGGCTATCCGGCCAAACGTGGCGTCGTTGCTGCAGCAAGCTACGAGGCGCGAAGTTTCGGAATTCGCTCGGCGATGCCGTCGACGATCGCCACTCGGAAATGCGCCGAACTCGTGTTTGTCCCGCCAAGGTTCGACGCTTACCGCGAAGTGTCCAAGCAGGTTCAAGCGATTTTCAGGGACTACACCCCATTGGTCGAACCGCTCTCTCTCGATGAAGCCTATCTCGACCTAACCGACAATCTCACAGGCATCCCGACGGCGTGGGAAACCGCCAAGGAAATCAGGGCGCGGATCTACGACGAAATCAGGCTCACCGCCTCGGCCGGAATTTCCTGCAACAAATTCCTCGCGAAGATCGCATCGGACTATCGCAAACCCAACGGTCAGTTCGCTATCCTACCCGACGAAGCTGAGGCCTTCGTGGCGGCGCTTCCGATCGCAAAGTTCCATGGCGTAGGCCCGAAGACGGCGGCCAAGATGCACGCGCTTGGCATTGAGACAGGCGCTGATTTGCGAGGCCAAACCCTCGCCTTCTTGCAGGAGCGGTTCGGCAAAGCAGGCAATTGGTACTTTGAGATCGCCCGCGGCCAAGACGATCGTCCGGTTCAACCCGACCGCGAGCGAAAATCCTCGGGGTCGGAGACAACCTTCCCGGAGGATCTGGATTGATCCCGTTGGGATCGAAGCGGGCGTGATCGCGATGGCCGACGATGTTTGGGCTTGGTGTGAGAAAACGAATTGTCGCGGCCGAACCGTCACGGTGAAAATCAAATGGGCGAACTTTCAGATATCCTCCCGCAGCCGATCGATCGAAACGCCGATTGAAACCAGGGACAAGCTGCATGAACTTGCCCTCGAATTGATCCGAACTGTTTTCCCGCCACAGAAAGGGATCCGGTTGGTCGGAGTGACGCTTTCAAATTTTCGGTTGCCCAATATGGGCGCGGACGCTGAACTCCCATTTCGTGAACTTTAGATCTTGCGGCAGCCGCTGTTGCTTGCGGGTAGGACGACACAAGACCAACCAGCCACTAAGTATGCAGTAAATGAGCGCTGATGTGGACGTCGTGATAATCGGGGCCGATGCCGCGGGCATTGCCGCGGCGCGGCAGCTCGCGGCGAGTCATCTCTCGGCGACAGTGCTCGAGGCGACCGCGCGGGTCGGAGGGCGAGCCTGGACCTGCGAAGTCGCGGGTGTGCAACTCGATCTGGGCTGCGGATGGCTCCATTCCGCCGACCGCAACCCCTGGACTCGCATCGCCGAGGGGGCGGGGTTTGTTGTCGATCGTCGCGCTCCTGCCTGGGGCGGGCAGTATGACGATATCGGCTTCTCGCGAACGGACCAGGCCGCCGCGAGGCGCGCCTACGCTGCTTGGGCGCAGCGGATGGAGGCGACGCCACCCGTCAGCGACTGCGCTGCCGACGCGTTGGAGCCGGAGGGCGAGTGGAACGCCTATCTTCAGGCGATAAGCGGCTTCATGAACGGCGCTGGATTGGAGCAGATCTCGGTCGCCGACTATACGGCTTATGACGCTGCTTCCACCGGCTGCAATTGGCGGACCCCAGCTGGGTACGGGACACTGATTGCTGCGAGTCTCCCTCACCCGATCGACTTGCGCCTGTCGACGCCGGTCCAGTCCATCGAACTGGACGGACCCGGCGTAGAGTTGATGACCCCGGTCGGCGCCGTCTGCGCCCGGGCGGCTATCCTTACCGTCTCAACCGCGGTGCTGGCGGCGGGCACAATCAGGCTACCGCCTGGTCTGGACGCTTGGCGTCACGCCGCGGCTTGCCTCCCGCTTGGACGCGACGAAAAGCTCTTCATCGAGATCGTGGGCGAGAGTTCATTCGCCCCCGAGACGCGCGTGATCGGGAATCCTCGCGACCGCCGCACCGGTGTCTACCACATCCGTCCATTCGGTTGGCCCGTGATTGAGTGCTTTGTGGGCGACGAAGCGGCCCGGATGGTAGAGGAGACTGGGCCGGCGGCAGTCTTTGCGCACGCGGCCGATGAGCTTGCCGATCTGTTCGGATCGAGCGTACGCCGCAGTATGCATCCACTTGTCGCTTCGAACTGGGGGCGAATGACATTTGTCGGCGGAGCCTACAGTCATGCGCTTCCTGGTCGTGCGACGGCGAGGAAAGACCTGGCGCTTCCGTTCGAACAGCGCCTATTCTTCGCCGGCGAAGCGACGCATACCGATGATTTCTCGACCGCCCACGGCGCCTATGGGAGTGGCCTCCGGGCCGCGGAGGAAGCGATCGCATCCTTGGCGCGCCCCGGCGGCTGACGCCCAGACGATCAACCGGGGTACAATCAGAAGAAGCCCTGGGCCGGCCGACCGCAAATACGACGGAGCAGAGCAGCGACCACTCAGTTCGTACGCGAGCGCAAGCGTGTGGTAAGCGACCGAGTCGGCAACTCAGGTGAATCCGCGCGAGAATTACGACTTCAACGTTAACGGGATCGACGGAAGATTTTTCGCTCGTGAATCACCCAACCTCAGCCAAGTCACGCAGAGTCACGAACTCTAAGATTGCCGAGGCCGAGGCATGGACTTCTGTATAGTTACACCATGGACGAAGGGCTCCTCAACGAATTGCCGGCTTGGTTGCGAAAAGGAAATCGCAAACCAGGTCTGCGATCTGCTCGACATGCGAGCGGGTAAAAGGGTCCTTCCCGGTGACGAGCTTGTATTCGGGCGCGAGCGAAAACGCGGCGGTCGCGGCCCCGATGGCGCAATAGTGCAATTGAC
>DASYNQ010000400.1:0-2411 GCA_036008425.1 Methylocella sp.
GACGAAAGCGACGACATCCCGGCGCAGAATGGCGATGGTCTCGCCGTTGGTGGGGATCACCGCGTCGCTGCGCACGATGCCGAGGTCCGTGGCGTGATCCTCGATCGCCTTGGCGCTCGCCGCCAAATCGGCGACTTGGACAAGTTTAATGTGGATGCGCGGATGATTTGCCTCGGTGACCGAAGCGAAGACCGTGATGAAGCGATAGGCCGTGCTGCCGGGCGGACCGGTCGTTACGCGGAGGTTCGCTTGCGGCGACCAGAAATAGACAGCTGCGACGAGGGCCGCCGCGACGATCAAGAGGCCTGCGGTCAGAAGTAGCGCAGGGCGCAATGGGCGATTCCCACCGATCTGGTTTCTCGCTTCGGCGCTAAAGCATTTTTCAAGTGAGCGCAAACTTGTTTCAAGCCGTGCCCGACGCGTGGACAGAAGTCGTCCCGCAATAAGCTAAATCACGGGTCGCCTATCGTGGCCCGGCAACGCCGTGCCGCACATTTCTGACATCCAGAGGTGACTTTTTGTCCTTCACAGTACAAAGGCGGCGCGACGCTGGCGCACAAACCCCAGCCAGGCCCGATTGGCGTCCGATCATAAAAAACAGCTTGAACGAAGAGGATTTTCCGTTGTTTACCCATCGCCGCCGCCCAATCGGCGAGCGCCGGTCGAGTCTTGCGCTCCGGTCCGGCCGGCAGGGGTTGCCACCCGGCATCTTCTTGCCGCCGAAATGAGATGATTTTTCGAACCCGATCGTCCATGACGGATTTTCTTGGCGCCGATCGTCGCGCCCTACCCCCGGCGGAGAGTTGCGTAGTCCATGATCAAGCCAGTACGAATTGCGCTCGACGCCATGGGCGGCGACCATGGACCGGAGGTGATCGTTCCCGGTGCGGCCCGCGCGCTGCGACGACGGCCCGATATGAAATTTCTGTTTTTTGGCGATGCCGCCAGGGTCCGGCCGCTTCTCGATGCCGAGCCGGGGCTTTGGGAGGTGTCCACCTTGCGTCATACCGGCGTTTCCGTCCGGATGGACGCCAAGCCTAGTCAGGCGTTGCGCGCCGGCCGCCGGACATCGTCGATGTGGCTTGCCATCGAGGCGGTGAGGAAGAACGACGCCGATGTCGCGGTTTCGGCCGGCAACACCGGCGCCTTGATGGCCATGGCGAAAATTTGCCTGCACATGATGCCGGGGATCGGGCGCCCGGCGATCGCCGCGATCTGGCCTACGGTTCGGGGCAAGTCGATCGTCCTCGATCTCGGGGCGTCCATCGGCGCCGATGCGCGGCATCTTGTCGATCTTGCGGTCATGGGCTCCGCGATGGCCCGGATCGTCCTTTCCATCGAACGGCCGGCCGTGGGTTTGCTGAATATCGGGGTCGAGGAAATCAAGGGCATCGACGAGGTCAAGACCGCCTCCCGCTTGCTGCGCGAGACCGGTCTGCCAAATCTCGACTACAGGGGCTTCGTCGAAGGCGACGACATTGGCAAGGGAACGGTCGATGTCGTGGTCACCGAAGGCTTCGCCGGTAATATCGCCCTGAAAACCGCGGAAGGCACGGCCAATCAGATAGCGGAATATCTGCGCGAAGCGTTTGGCCGCGATTTTATGTCGAAGATCGGCTATTTTCTGGCGCGCCATGCCTTCGCGGCATTGAAGGCCAAGATGGATCCGCGCAATGTCAACGGCGGTGTGTTTCTCGGCCTTAACGGGGTGGTCATCAAGAGCCATGGCGGCTCCGACGCGGTCGGCACGGCGCACGCGGTGGAAATCGGCTATGCCATGGCCCGGCACGAACTCTTGCGTAAAATTCGCGATTCGCTTCCGCTGTCGCGCGAGCAATTCCCCGCCCAGTCAGGGTTCCGGGCGGCGGGCGCGCCCGTCGCGGCGCCCTCGGGTTCCTGTTCCTGAGGGTCTATAGTTATCGATGGATAATTCCGTGAACCACGCAGCGTCAGGCAAGCTCCGTTCCGTCGTCTTGGGGCTCGGCTCCTATCTTCCCAAACGCATCGTCAGCAATGCTGACCTCGAAAAGTCGCTGGAGACGACCGACGCGTGGATCGTGCAGCGCACCGGCATAAGGCAGCGCCACGTCGCCGCCGTCGACGAGCCGACCTCGCGGCTCGGTCTTTACGCGGCCAAAGCCGCCCTCGCCGACGCCTGGCTCAAGGCTTCGGATCTCGATCTCGTGATTGTCGCGACTTCGACGCCGGACTTTACCTTTCCCTCCGTCGCGACCCAGATCCAGGCCGGGCTCGGCATGACAAACGGCGCCGCTTTCGACGTCCAGGCGGTTTGTTCCGGGTTCGTCTTCGCGCTTGCCACCGCCGACAAATTCTTGACGTCTGGATCGCACCGGCGCGCCCTCGTCATCGGCGCGGAAACCTTCTCGCGTCTTCTTGACTGGACCGATCGG
>DASYNQ010000401.1:0-7926 GCA_036008425.1 Methylocella sp.
CCGCGGGGATGGAACCTCCCCATAGCTGCGCAATGTGGTCATCACGTCCTCGTGCCCCAAGTTCTGTGACCACGCTTTAAGCTCTTCCGGCGTGCGGCACACGCGCTCTCCGAGTTGCGCGAGGGCTTTGCGGAACGAGTGCGGGTTGAAGTACGTGAGCCTCGCCAGCGCGAAGGCGTCCCGGAAGATGGCCCGTATGGGTCCAGCATTGGACCAATGGCGGCGAGCGAGGCCGGAGACCTCAAACTTCAACCCCTTGCCGTTGACCACCGCGGTCGCGGGGAACAGAGGATCATCACCCCCCCAAAGCTTCTGGTCACGCAGATAGGCAATCCACTCCGCGAAAATGGCACGAATGTCATCGCCCACCGGGAAAAACCATGTAGGCCGCCGGGCAATCGCACCAGCGACAGCCGCTTTTCAACACCTGCACGATGCCGCTGATAACGCGGCGGTCGTCCACCCGCTCGACCCCGCGGACATCCGTTGGCAAGAACGGCTCGATCCGCTTTCCATTGTTCGTCGCTCAGCCAAAACAAATTCCTGCTCACAATTGCAAATCCTTCCCGCCAACGAATCACTATCGTATTGTCAGCGAAGAAGGATTAATGAGTTCTCACCCTAGTGTGTTCATGGCGCTATCTTCTTTCATGATGGCATTCGCGGTAACAGCGTTTGAGTCCTGATCCAAAGCTATTCACTGCACGATCCTGCGGTAGAGATGCCAGCTCGCATGTGCGAGGACCGGCAACACGAACGCGAGGCCAACGAACGCAAACAAGAAACCGGTCACCAGTGATGCCGCGACGAGCAACCCCCAAAGCGCCACCGTGAGCGGGTTCACCAGCACCGCACTGACAGATGTGTGAACAGCCGCAGCCACGCCAACATTGCGGTCGAGGAGCAAGGGGAATGAGACGACGCTAATGCTCAGCACCACTGCGGCGAAGACGAAGCCGATTGCATTGCCCAAAATGATCAAGGACCAGCCCCGGGATGTCGTGAGGACCTCGATGAAAAAAGCATAGAGAGATTCTGGCGCCGCAGGACCGAAGAGCCATATGTAAAGCCACTCGGCCGCTGTCTCCCAGCAAATAAAGAACGTCAGGAGCGCGAAGCCGAGCAAGAGAATCGAGGGGAGCGAGGGCGAGTTCCGCAGATCAAAAATATCTATCCAGAAGGTGGTGAGGCCTAGTTCCCGGCGGCGGCTCACCTCGTACAAGCCAATTGCCACGAAAGGGCCAACCAGGGCGAAACCCGACATGAGCGGAAACAGGAGCGGCAGACCACTGCTAATGAGGCATATGAGGATGATCGCAAAGGTAATGCTGAGCGGAACGAGTAATAACGGCTCAGCCAACAAATCGAGCGTGGGCAAGAAATCTTTCACGCCTTTGCTCAGAGCGTCCTTGACGTCGGCTGGTCCGATCCTGCGCACGGCGGGATAGGCAGGAACGGCGTCCAGGTCGGCGAGTAATTGGAGGTTCGTCATAACGCGTTCCTCGGTTCTCATGCGATGATTCATCGCGGATGAGTGTGTTTATGGCCTAATTGTCCTTCGTGATCGCATCCACGACAAGGACAAAGATCCCTCGTTTTCGGCCAAGCAGACCCGCGCCAAGGACAGCATGTTTGGACCGAAATCTATGAACGTCGGTGGGGTAAGCGGTCGTTGCGGGCACGCTATTTTAGCGCCCAAAGACGGCGGCAGGTTGAAATTCAAAATGACATATGCAAAATTCTCAGGCGCGCCACTTTTGCGCGGCGGCGTGGTCTTGTGGCTTCGCCTCGACCCAGTCGCCCGCGCCCTTTCCCGCCAAATGCTGCTTCTTCCAGAACGGCGCCTCGGTCTTCAAATAATCCATGAGAAAGGACGCCGCCGCGAAAGCCTCACCGCGATGCTGGCTCGCGGTGACGACGAGAACGATTGGCTCGCCAGGCCGGATCAAACCATGCCGGTGCACGATAAGGACAGCTTCAAGCGGCCAGCGGGCGGCCGCCTCAAGGGCGGCGCGGTTGATTTCGGCCTCCGCCATGCCCGGATAATGTTCGATTTCGAGCGCTGCGAGGGCGCCCCCTTCGTCGCGGCAAAGCCCAGTAAAACTTACCAGCGCGCCGATATTGGCGGAGCCTTGCGTCAGCCGGGCGGCTTCCGCCGCCGCGTCGAAACTTTCTTTCTGAACGCGCACGATGATCCGTGCACTCACGCCGCTACCCCCCGGTCATCGGAGGAAACAAAGCAATTTCGCACGCGTTCCGGATCGAGGCGTCGTGCTTGACATGGATGCGGTCGAGCGCCGCGCGCATCGTTTTTGTATGCGCGAAGGCGGCGGCATAGTTTTCTCCCTTGCCGCTCAGCCACGCCATGAGTTCGGCGACGGTCTTGATGTTTTCGGGGGGCACGATCTCTTCCTCGGCCTTGCCGATGCGTTCGCGCACCCATGCGAAATAGAGGGCTTTCATGATGGCTCGCCGATGACTTCCTTCAAGCCGGCTTTCAAATAGTCCCAGCCGGTGTAGAGCGTCATAAGAGCGGAAAGCCAAAGCAGGACCAAGCCGGTTGTTGTAACTCCACGAACGATTTCGTCGCCGGAGGGGCCGGCGATGAGAAAGCCGAGCGCGCCGAGCTGTAGCGCGGTCTTCCATTTGGCGACGTTGGTCACCGGAATCGAGACCTTAAGCTCGGCCAAGAATTCGCGCAGCCCGGACACGAGAATCTCGCGGCAAAGTATGACGATCGCGGCGGACAGCGAATAACTGGCGATGGTATGATCGGCGACAAGCATCATCAGGACCGCGGAGACAAGTAGTTTGTCGGCGATCGGATCGAGCATCTGGCCGAGCCGCGATTGCTGCGACCACGCGCGGGCCAAATAACCATCCAAAAAATCGGTGATCCCGGCGGCAATAAAAATGCCGAGTGCGACCCAGCGCATCCATGCGATCTCCGGCCAGAAGAGGCAGCCGGCCACGCCCGGCACCGCCGCCACCCGCCCGTAGGTCAGGATATTGGGCACGCTCCAGGTCAGGCCGGGACTTCTCGCTAGGATTGTGATCGCCATGGCCGGGGAAACACTCTCTCCGATGCTCTGTCAATAGTCCACACGCGCTCCGCCACGCCGAACCGGCCGCGCCGATAACGTATGGTGAGTCTATTGTCTGCCACGTTCGTGAAAAAAATCATAGACCAGCCGTGCGGTTGCTGCATTTATCCCCGGGACGTTCGCGAAATCGGATAGGGCCGCGCGGGAAATCGCCTTGGCGGTGCCGAAAGCGTGGAGCAGGGCCCGCTTGCGCGCCGGGCCGACCCCTTGGATTTCGTCGAGCGGGCTTTTGGTGAACTCCTTTTTGCGGCGCGCCCGATGGGTTCCGATCGCGAAACGATGCGCCTCGTCGCGCAGCCGCTGCACGAAATAAAGCGCCGGATCGCGCGGGAACAGCTTGAACGGCTCCAGCCCGGCCATAAAGAAACTCTCCCGCCCGGCGTTGCGGTCCGGGCCCTTGGCGATCGCCGCGACCGCCACGCCGGTGACGCCAAGCTCCGTCAAAACACCTTGCGCGGCGTCGAATTGTCCCTGGCCGCCGTCGATAAGGATAAGGTCTGGCCTATCTGGGAACGCGGCCGCGGCATCGCCCCCGGTACCATCACCCCCAGTGCCGCCTGTCTCCGGCCCAGGCACGGCGGGGTCTTCCTTCATAAGCCGCGCGAAGCGCCGCCGCAGGACTTCCCGCATCATAGCATAATCATCCCCTGGCGTCGTGTCGCGGTTATGGATGTTAAACGTGCGATAATGCATTTTCATGAAGCCGTCGGGGCCGGCCACGATCATCGCGCCGACCGCGTTCGTTCCCATGATATGGGAGTTATCGTAGACCTCGATCCGGTGTGGCGGGCGGGCGAGGCCGAAGGCCCCGGCGAGCGCGGCGAGGAGTTTTGTTTGCGAGGCGGCCTCGGACAATTTGCGCGCCAAGGCCTCGCCGGCATTTTGCCGGGCCTGTTCGACTAAATCCCTTTTTTCTCCCTTTCGAGGCACGGCGATCTCGATTTTGTGGCCGGAACGTTCGCGCAAGGCTTCCGCTAGCACGCCGCGGTTCTCGATTTCGTGAGAAAGCAGAATGAGGCGCGGTGGCGGCTTGTCCGCGTAAAACTGGGCCAGAAACGAATCGAGGACCTCCTCCGGCGCGAGGCTCTTGTCGGCGCGCGGAAAATAGGCGCGATTGCCCCAATTCTGATAGGTCCGGAAAAAAAAGACTTCGACGCAGAACTGTCCGGCTTGTTCGACGATGGCGAAGACATCCGCCTCTTCGACGGTTTCGGGGTTGATGCCTTGGGCGCCTTGGATGGCGGCGAGCGCGGCGATACGGTCGCGCAGCCTTGCCGCGCGTTCAAACTCCATCGCTGCCGAGGCCGCGGCCATTTCCTCTGCGAGACGGTCGCGCACGGCGCGGCTCTTGCCGGACAAAAACGCGCGGGCCTCGGCCACGAGTCCGGCATATTCGATGTCGGCGATTTCCCCGGTGCAAGGGGCGGAACAGCGCTTGATCTGGTAGAGCAGGCACGGCCGCGTGCGATTGGCGTAAAAGCTGTCCGCGCAGGAGCGCAAAAGAAATGCGCGCTGCAAAGCGTTCAAGGTGCGATTGACGGCCCAAACGCTCGCGAAAGGACCGAAATACTCTCCCTTCCGGTTGCGCGCGCCACGATGCTTGGTGATCTGCGGCGCGGCATGATCGCCGGTGAGCAAAATATAGGGAAATGACTTGTCATCGCGCATCAAAACATTGAAACGCGGCTTCATCTGCTTGATGAAATTCGTCTCGAGCAGCAAGGCTTCGGTCTCGGTCCCGGTCGAGACGAAAACCATCGACGCGGTCAACGCGATCATCCTTGCGATGCGCGTGGCATGGCCGGAAGGCCGCATGTAGCTGGCGATCCGGTTGCGGACGCTTTTGGCCTTGCCGACATAGAGAACTTCGCCGTTGGCGGCGATCATCCGGTAGACTCCTGGCCCAGCCGGAGCATGTTCCCAGAAGCGGCGGATGGTGGCGGCGCCATGGCGAACCGAGGCGGGGGCGCCATCGGAGGCTAAATCCTGTCCGGAGTCCGGATCGTCCGGGGGCGCGGCGGCGGCGTGGCGGTCCTCAGGCGCCGGTGGCGAACGTAATCGGTTTTTTTCAACGCGCGGCATGAGTGTGGATTTAGGCGATCCCGCCCGGCGTGAAAAGGCTCGATCGAACCGGGTGGTGTCTTAGTTTGAAATTTTCGACCGCCTAATTATGCAGGCGCGGCGGGGCGGCCCGCTCATACCATCCACGCGAGCGGCGGACGAGATGGACGACCGACAGCATGACCGGCACTTCCACCAATACACCGACGACAGTTGAGAGTGCCGCGCCAGACTGGAAGCCAAAAAGGGCGATTGCTGTCGCCACGGCTAACTCGAAAAAGTTGCTGGCTCCGATCAATGCCGAAGGCCCGGCCACGCACCACTCGACCCCTAATTGGCGGTTCAGCCAGTAAGCCAGCCCCGCGTTGAAATAGACCTGTATCAGGATAGGCACCGCCAAGAGCGCAATGACAATTGGCTGGCGCATGATCTGTTCACCTTGCAGGCCGAACAGAAGCACAAGCGTCAGCAGCAGCGCCGAGAGAGACAGAGGAGCCAAGGCGCGAAGCATTCGGGCAAGCGCCGCCTGCCCGCCTTGCGCCAGCAGCATGCGCCGCCAGAGCTGCGCCACGATCACCGGCACCACGATGTAGAGCACGACCGACAGAATCAGTGTGTCCCATGGCACCGTGATCGAGGACAGGCCGAGCAGCAGCGCTACGAGTGGCGCGAAGGCCACCACCATGATTGTGTCGTTGAGCGCAACCTGTGACAGTGTGAAATGCGGCTCGCCGTCCACGAGGTTCGACCACACGAACACCATGGCCGTACAGGGAGCCGCCGCCAGCAGGATCAGCCCGGCAATATAGCCGTCGATCTGTTCGGCAGGCAGGAGCGGCCGGAACAGATGGCCAATGAACAGCCAGCCAAGCAGCGCCATCGAGAACGGCTTGACCAGCCAGTTGACTCCGACCGTCGCCATGATCCCGCGCCAGTGATTTCGAACCTGTCCGAGCGCAGCAAGGTCGATTTTCAGCAGCATCGGCACGATCATCAGCCAGACCAGCACGGCGACCGGCAGATTGACTTGCGCTACTGTCGCAGCGCCGAGCGCATGGAACACGCCCGGCACAGCCTGCCCGAGGCCAATGCCGACGACAATGCAGAGCGCGACCCAGAGCGTCAAGAATCGCTCGAATTTCCCCATGGACGGGGCTTTTCCTGTTTTACGATCGTCCGCGACGGCTGCCGTCTCGCTCATGAGCCTGCCTTTTCGCCATGGGAAGCGCCTTCCATGCGGCCGATTTCCTTGAGTCGATTCGCCAGTGAGAGCTGGTCGAGACTTCTGACCGGTAGAGCGATGAAGACTGCAATCCGATTTTTCAGGTAGCGGAACGCTTGGTTGAACGCGCGTTCCTTCTCGATAGCGGTTCCTTCGACAGCCGTCGGGTCTTCAATGCCCCAATGCGCCGTCATCGGCTGACCCGGCCACGCTGGACAGGCCTCGCGCGCCGCGCTGTCGCAGACGGTGAACACGAAATCGAGTTCCGGGGCGTCCGGCGCGGTGAATTCTTCCCAGCTCTTTGAGCGAAATCCATCAACCGGATACTCGAAGGCTTCGAGTGTTTTCAGCGCGAGGGGATTGACGCGGCCCTTGGGGTGGCTTCCGGCGGAATAGGCATTGAAGCGTCCACCTCCATCCTTGCGCAGGATGCTTTCGGCCATGATCGAGCGGGCGCTGTTGCCGGTGCAGAGAAACAGGACGTTGAACGCGCGGTCAGTCATGGGAGGCGGCCTTTGCGGGGCAGCACGGCGTGAGGTCGGCGATTATTGGAGCGCAGATGTCAGGGCGACCACCGCAGCAGTCTTTAAGCAGGAACAGCGCGACCTCGTGGAAGCGCGCCAGATTGGCGCGGTAGATGATCGAGCGGCTTTGCCGCTCTCCCTTCACCAAGCCCGCGTGTGCGAGCACGGCCAAGTGGGCCGACATGGTGTTTTGTGGAACTTCCACGAGGCGCGCCAGCTCACCAGCTGGCACACCGTCCGGTTCACGGCTGACCAACAGCCGGAATGTGTCGAGCCGGGTTGCTTGTGCGAGCGCCGCAAAAGCGGCGACGGTTTCTAAATTATCCATATATCCAGAATTACAGATATGTACGACGATTGCAAGACGAACGTTCACCCGTCATGCGGGTTTTCGCGGCTCAACCCACTCGGGCCGCGTTCGCCGGGGGCAGTCGCCCATTCCCTGTGTACTTGACGCAAGCCACGCTCGCTATCCGCGAAACCACCGGCTACCATCCGGCATGAACGAATCGCCTTCCGCCTCCCGCGCGTTTCTCGGGGTCGAGCATTCCGTGCTTGGGCGGGTTTGGCGCGGCAGGCTTGATGCGGCTGGCGAGGCGCGGGCGCTCGCCATCGCGCAAGTTCATGGAACCGGCGACCTCTTGTCGCGCGTTCTCGCCGGGCGGGGCATCACGCCGGGCAATGCGCAAGATTATCTCGACCCAACGCTGAAGAATCTTCTCCCCGACCCCTATTGCCTGAAGGACGTGGAGGCGGCCGCAAAACGAATCGCCTTGGCGATCGAGCGCGGCGAAACGGTCGCGGTTTTTGGCGACTATGATGTCGATGGCGCCGCCGCCTCGGCGCTGCTTCATGATTACTTCCAGGCTTGCGGCACGCCGTGCCTGATCCATATTCCCGACCGTATTTTCGAAGGCTACGGCCCTAATGTGGAGGCAATCAGGAACCTTGCGCGCGACGGCGCGAAGCTTTTGGTGACGGTGGATTGCGGGACGATGAGCCATGCGCCGCTCAC
>DASYNQ010000402.1:0-4490 GCA_036008425.1 Methylocella sp.
GGCGCTCGCGAAGCTCTCGGCAAGGGCGCGGCGAACGAGCGGCAAGGAATCGTCGAGCAGCCCGGTCAGGGTGAGCCTCGCTTCCTCGCGCTCCGGCTCCGGAAGATCGCCATAAAGAAAGGCGCGTGCGAGCGCGCCCGCGGCTTCGGCCAGCTCCGACGGAGAAGCGGTCGGCGCCCATTGCAAAAATTTTCGAACGGCCATGGTTTACGAATCCCTAAAAGATATTCCCGAATCAGTTTCCCCCAACATGGTAAAAGAACACTTAAACGCCGGGCGGCGCGCCGCCGCCAGACCCGCCAATGCGTGGCAGCATCGGATGCGCGATCAATTGCAAGGAGGCCCCTCGCGTCACAAGCGCGGCGGCATTTTTTACGAGGATTTCGTCATCGGAGCATTGATCGAGCACCGGCTGACAAAGACTGTCACGCAAATGGACAATATGCTGTTTTCCAACATGACGCTCAATCCGCAGCCGCTCCATATCGACGTCCATTTCTGCGCGGCCGAAACCGAATGGGGGCGGCCGTTGATCAATTCCCTCTTCACCCTTGGTCTGATGGTGGGGATTTCCGTCAACGATCTTACGCTCGGCACCACGATTGCCAACCTTGGGATGAAGGAGGTGAAATTTCCGGCGCCCCTGTTCGAGGGCGACACCTTGCATGTCACGACCGAAGTCTTGAGCAAACGCTTGTCGAAATCCCGTCAGGACGCCGGCATTGTCGAATTCCTCCACCGCGCCTATCAGCAGGAGGGGAGGCTCGTCGCCGTGTGCCGCCGCCAGGCCTTTATGAAAAAGCGGAGTGTCTAAACCAATAAAGGTGTCTCATGCGCTCGCTGCTTTTCATTCCGGCCGACAGCGAAAAAAAACTCGCGAAAGGGTTTGCGAGCGGCGCCGATTGCCTCATTCTCGATCTTGAGGATTCGGTCGCCCCCGAAGCCAAGCAGAAGGCGCGGGAGCAGGCCTTTGGCTTCCTCGCCGATGCCCTGCCACGGAGTCCGCGCCCGCGTCTTTACGTCCGCGTCAATGGGCTCAGGTCGGGTCTGACAGAGGCCGATCTCGGCGCCGTTATGCGGGCTCCGCCCGATGGCGTCCTTCTGCCAAAGTGCCTCAATGGCGCGGCGGTCCAGCATCTTGGCGCGATGCTCGCCGTCAAGGAAGCGGAGCATGATCTCGCGAACGGCGCGACGCGAATCATGGCGATCGTCACCGAGACGGCGGCGGCGATTTTCAACATGGGCACTTATGCCGGCGCGAGCCAGCGCCTTGAAGGCCTCACCTGGGGAGCGGAAGATCTCGCCGCCTGTCTCGGCGCCGAAACGAATAGAGGTGCCGGCGGCGGCTATAGTTTTCCTTATCTTTTGGCGCGAAGCATGACCCTCTTCGCGGCGGCTTCCGCGGGAGCGCCCGCAATCGACGCCGTGCATCGGAAGTTTCGCGATTTGGCGGGATTGCGGCTCGAATGCGAAGTCGCCAAGCGCGACGGCTTTGCCGGCAAAATGGCGATCCACCCGGCGCAAATCGAGGTCATCAACGAGATGTTCACGCCCTCTCCTGAATCGATTGCCAAGGCGCGTGCGATCGTCGCCGCTTTCGAGGCCGCGCCGAATGCGGGTGTCATCGGCCTCAATGGCGAGATGCTCGATCAGCCGAATCTGACGAAGGCGCGGCGGCTTTTGGCGGGTTACGGGGAGACTTGAGATTATCCGCGCGACTCTTTTCATGCGGAATTCATGGCAAGGGCCGAGGCCGGCGAGGAAACCCTAGCGTAGAGGGAGTATATAACACTGCATTTATTCTTAATAAGTTAGCTATAACTATATCAATATCGGCTGTGACCAGTTAATTCGCAAACATAATTGTATACTTTTATAATAAAAAAGGAAATTGAAATAATCTTTTTAAGCCTAGGTTGGCGTTCGAGTGTTGTAATCCGCATCCAGTCTTGCGCGGTCCGCCTCGGGCGTTGCGTCCGGAAACGCGGAGCAATCGCTCGAAGCGCGCTGATGCGCAATTCACCTATGACAGGCAACCATCACAATGAAAATGAAAACAGCTCGTCTCGCAGTTCTTGGCGTTGCCCTCCTGGCCGGAATCAGCGCCGCGGTCCTAGCCAGCCGCTCAAACCCGCCGCAGATAGTGGCGGCTCCCCCCCCGCCAGCGACCGACGGCGTGCTCGTCGCGGCAAAGGAGTTGCACCTCGGTGACATAGTCGACGAGAGTGGCCTGCGCTGGGACGACCGGCTAAAGGATAATATTCCGGAAGGCGTCATTCGCAAAAGCGCTTCGCCGGGCGGCATTGAGGAATTGAAAGGAGAGTTCGCCCAGCGTGACTTCGCTCCAGGCGACCTTCTTCGGCGCGAGGGCCTCGAGAAAGATCCCCCATTCGCCAGACAGCTGGCATCGGGCAAACGCGCGGTCGCGATCACCATCGACACGCAAGGTTCGCGCACGGCTGGCGGGTTTATCCTGTCAAAGAACAAAGTCGACGTGGTTCACACTTTTCACGACGAGGATGCCGCCCGCAAGGGCGTCGCCAATTCCTACGTCAGCCAGACGATTCTGACCAATGTTCGTGTTCTCGCGATCGGCCAGAATAATCGGGCGAAAAATGGGGAGCAAGTCATGAACGGAGTCAATGCCACCTTGGAAGTTACGCCAGCCCAAGCGGAAACCCTCACGGCTGCACAACGCGTCGGCCAGCTCTCGTTGGCCCTGCGTGGCATGGCCGATGCGAATGCGGCTGGCGAGCAACATCAAGACTCCAGCAATGGACTGACGGTGATTCGCAACGGTGTGGCAGTCGAGACAGGGCGCGTTGAGCATTACGACACAGGGCGCGTTGAGCATGTGGTGTCGCGCGAGCAAGGAACCGGCCGGACAACCGATCGATAAGGGCCCGTATAGTTTTGGAGATTCGCAAATGAAACGACTGTTCCCTATCCTGGCCGCGGGAATCATGGTAAGCCTCTCCATCACGGCGGGCATTGGCGCGGTTCACGCCCAAGAAAAAGCCGAGGCCCGGTATTACGGCGCGGTCACGCCAAGGCACATTTCAATGGGCGTGGGCAAGTCCGAGATTATCGACCTGCCCCAGGATGCGGCGGAAATCTTTGTTGCCGACCCGGCGGTCGCCAACGCCGTCGTCCGGTCTCCGCGCAAGCTCTATGTTATCGGCGTGGCTGCCGGCCAGACAAGCGTTTTTGCCTTGGATCAGCAAGGCCGCAAAATCGCCGCCTTGGAGCTCAGCATCGGCCGCGGCGATCCTGGCGACCTGCAGCAAATTCTACGCGCGGCGATGCCAGCGGCCGCGATCACCGCGCGGACGATCAACGATACGATCATCCTGACCGGAGCCGTCGATTCCATCGAAGACGCGCAACGCGCCACCGACATAGCCAACGGCTTCGTGCAGAGGCTCTTTGGCGCTGGCCCTTCCGGCGGCCCCGCCGGTGGCCCGCCTGGCGCGGCGGCAATCACGACTGGCTCGGTCGTCAATGTGCTCACCATACGCGCTCGCGATCAGGTAATGTTGAAGGTGACCGTCGCGGAAGTACAGCGCGATATCGCCAAGCAGCTCGGGATCACCACAAGCTCGCTGACCGCCAGTTGGGGCACTTTCACCCAATTTAATCCGTTCGCGATCAACGGCGTGATCGCGAGCGGAGGGGGCATCGGGTATCCGCCCGCGCCTTTTCCCAACACGACAGCGCTGACGGCGCATAATCCCGCCAACACTTTAAGCGCCACCTTGCAAGCCTTCGAGCGATATGGGGTTACGCGCATCCTCGCTGAGCCCACCGTTTCCGCAGTATCGGGCGAGAGTGCGAAGATGACCGTTGGCGGCGAAATACCAATTCCGACCGCGCCCAGCTGCACGGGCAATGGAGTTTGCCAAATTGGCACCGAGTTCAAGCCTTACGGCGTCAGCTTGAGATTCACTCCCGTGGTTCTGGCCGAGGGCCGAATCCTGCTTCATCTTGCGACCGAAGTGACCGAAATAGATACCCAAACCGCCGAGCTCATCTCTGGCACACTCGTCCCTGGATTCCTCACCCGCAAGAATGAGACGACGGTGGAGATTCCTTCGGGCGGCTCCATCGCCTCCGCGGGACTTCTCCAGACGCTCTCAAAGCAATCCATCAATGGTCTTCCGGTTCTCCTCGATCTGCCGATTCTCGGCGCGCTGTTTCGCTCGAACGACTACCAGAAGCAGGAAACCGAACTCATGATCATCGTGACCCCCTATATCGTCAAACCAGCGAAACCTGATGAAATCGCAAAGCCGACCGATGGTTTCGCCGATGCGAGCGATCCGCAAACCTGGCTGCTAGGGCGGGTCAACCAGCTCTACGCCTCACCCGGCAATCCGGAGGCCATCAAGGATTACAAAGGACCGGTCGGCTTCATCCAGGATTGAGACCAAGGCAACCGAATCGAGAAAGCTCAGCATCCAATGTCAGTCATGATCCACTCCGCGCGCGCC
>DASYNQ010000403.1:0-1967 GCA_036008425.1 Methylocella sp.
CCAGGCATTCAGGGAAAAGGGTGCTCTGCCGGCGATCCATCCCCTCAAACAAAGCGCTTCATCCGATCCCTCCGCAAATCGCGCAGCAATCATACCGCGAGAATCACATCGCCCCGCGCGTTTTTACACAGCCAGGGTCAAACTAGGTACTAGGAAACGTAAGATGGTAAGAGCGAGCTAGATGAGGCAAATGATGATCTCACCCTAGCAATCAAAAAAATCAGCCGGGATTTGGGCCGCGAGTTCTTGCCCCGCAGTTTCTCCGAGTGATGCCGCCTCGGCCAACGGCCCGGACACCGCCGTCTCGAAAAACCGCGAACCATCGGGTTTCAGCACGATGGCGCGAAACGCGACGTGGCCTGCCTCGACCCTCGCATAGGCGCCGATTGGCGTTTTGCAGGAGCCATCGAGAACCCTCAAAAAAGCGCGCTCCGCCGCAAGCGCTATGCCCGTCGCCGCATCGAGGACCGGCGCCAGGAAAGCCCGCGTGGCACTGTCGCCCGCCCGCGTGGTGATGGCAATCGCGCCCTGACCCGGCGCCGGCACAAATTCCCGCACGTCGAGCACGCTTGTTGCCGCCGCCACGAGACCGAGGCGCGTCAGCCCAGCTAGCGCCAGCAACGTGGCGGCGACTTCGCCTCTTGCGACTTTGACGAGGCGCGTCTCGACATTGCCGCGCAACAGCGCGATCCTTAGATCCGGCCGCAGCCGCCTGACCATGGCGCCCCGCCGCAACGAGGCGGTGCCGACAACGCTTCCCGGCGGAAGTTTTAGCGGATGGGCTGCATGCGGAGAAATCCACGCGTCGCGCGCATCTTCGCGGGGAAGATAACCAGCGATCTCTATTCCCGTGGGGAGTATCGTCGGCAAATCCTTCGCCGAGTGCACGGCCATTTCAATCTTGCAGTCCAGCAAGGCAAGGTCGAGCTCCTTGGTAAAAAGCCCCTTGCCGCCGGCTTCGCTCAATGGCAGATGAAGGATCGTGTCGCCGCTGGTTTTTATGGCGACGATCTCGATGGCGTGCGCCGTGCCATGCGCCGCTTTGAGGCGATCTTGCAACTCGCGCGCTTGGGCGAGCGCCAAGGGGCTGCCCCGCGTCCCAAGTCTGAAGGGAAGAGCTTTGCGCGATCGCGAAGGGGAAGGAATCGGCGCATTTCCTTATTGGATCGGATGGCACTATAGGTTGAAGATTAATGCGGCTGGCGGCGAATGCCAAATTTTGGCCGCCGGCGATCCAAGAAAAAGGCTTTGAAGGAGAGCCATGCGCGTTCTCGGCATTGAAACAACCTGCGACGAAACCGCCGCCGCCGTCGTCCAGTTGCGGCCAGGCGGATCCGGCGAAATTCTGTCGAACGAGATCATGAGCCAGATCGCCGAGCATGCGGCCTTCGGCGGCGTCGTGCCGGAAATCGCGGCGCGCGCCCATATCGAAATTATCGACCGGCTGGTGGAACTCGCGCTCGACCGCGCCGGGGCCGAATTGGCGGACCTCGACGGGATCGCGGCGGCGGCGGGGCCGGGTCTCATCGGCGGCGTCATTGTCGGGCTGACCACGGCGAAGGCCTTGGCCTTGGCGAGCCGCAAGCCTTTCATCGCGGTAAACCACCTCGAAGCACATGCCTTGACGGCGCGGCTGACCGACGAACTCGCGTTTCCTTATTTGCTGCTCTTGGTCTCCGGCGGCCACACCCAATTGGTCGCGGTGAAAGGGGTGGGGGATTATCTCCGGCTCGGTTCGACGGTGGACGACGCGGCGGGCGAAGCTTTCGATAAGGTGGGCAAGATGCTGGGCCTTCCCTATCCCGGCGGACCTCGGGTAGAGAAAATGGCGGCGGACGGCAATGCCACGCGGTTCGATCTGCCGCGCCCCATGCTTGGCCGGCCGAACCCGGACTTTTCTTTTTCCGGTCTCAAAACCGCTGTCCGGCTGGAAGTGGAGCGCGCCGGGCCTTTGACGACGGCCGATG
>DASYNQ010000404.1:0-6063 GCA_036008425.1 Methylocella sp.
CCGCGCTTGCTCGGGCATTGGGGCACGACACCGGGATTGAACTTTCTCTATGTCCATTTTAACCGGCTGATTAAAGAGAACGATTTGAACATGATGTACGTCATTGGTCCCGGTCATGGTGGCCCAGGCCTAGTGGCGCAGACCTATCTGGAGGGGTCCTACACGGAGCACTATCCGGCAATTGAGCGCAGTCGGAACGGACTGCATCGGCTGTTTCGCCAGTTCTCCTGGCCTTACGGAATTCCCAGTCACGTATCGCCGGAAACTCCCGGCTCCATTCACGAAGGCGGAGAACTGGGCTATTCATTGACCCACGCCTATGGCGCCGCTTTCGACAATCCGGATCTGATTGTCGCCTGCATCATCGGAGACGGCGAGGCGGAAACTGGTGCGCTGGCCACGAGTTGGCACTCAAACAAATTTCTGAACCCCGCGCGCGATGGCGCGGTTCTTCCGATCCTTCATCTCAACGGCTTTAAGATCGCCAATCCGACGGTGCTGGCTCGCATCAGCCGCCAGGAGCTGACCGAGCTATTGCGCGGCTACGGATACGATCCGTATTTCGTCGAGGGCGATGATCCGGCGGTCGTGCATCAATGTCTCGCCGGCACGCTTGATGCGGTTCTGGCGCAGATCCGCCGGATTCAGAGAGCCGCGCGGTCTCGCGGTGAGACGGAAACCCTCGAGCGCCCGCGCTGGCCCATGATCGTCTTCCGCACGCCCAAGGGTTGGACCGGACCGAAATTCGTCGACGGCAAGCCGGTCGAGGGTACCTGGCGCGCGCATCAAGTCCCGATCGCGGATTTCAAGAACCCCGAACATCTAAAGCAACTCGAAGATTGGCTGAAGAGCTACCGGCTACACGAATTGTTCGACGAACACGGCAAATTCCGTGAGGAGTTCGCTGCGCTCGCGCCGACGGGTCATCGCCGCATGGGCTCCAATCCGCACGCGAATGGCGGTGAATTGTTGCAGCCTCTCTCGATGCCCCACTTCCAGGATTACGCCGTGGCAGTGCTTAGGCCCGGCAGCGTCGAGGCGGAAGCGACGCGGGTTCTCGGAAAATTCCTGCGCGACGTGATGAAGCTCAATCTCGACAAACATAATTTCCGGCTGTTTGGCCCGGACGAGACCGCGTCGAATAGATTGGAGGCCGTTTACGAAGTCTCCGGTAAGGAATGGATGGCTGATGTTGAAGAGATCGATGTTAATCTCAGCGTCAAGGGTCGCGTCATGGAGGTGCTGAGCGAGCATCTGTGCGAAGGCTGGCTCGAAGGATACCTGCTCACGGGACGCCATGGCCTGTTCTCCTGCTACGAGGCCTTCATCCATATCATCGATTCGATGCTCAATCAGCATGCAAAATGGCTTAAGGTTACCAGGGCGATCCCCTGGCGCAAGCCGATCGCGTCGCTGAATTACTTGCTCACGTCGCATGTCTGGCGACAGGACCACAATGGCTTTTCCCACCAGGATCCGGGCTTTATTGATCATGTCGCGAATAAGAAATCCGATATCGTGCGCATCTATCTGCCGCCCGATGCAAACTGCCTCCTGTCGGTAGCGGATCACTGTTTGCGGAGCCGCAACTACATCAACGTGATCATCGCCGGCAAACAGCCGGAGTGGCAGTGGCTCGACATTGATTCGGCCGTTCACCACTGCACCGTCGGCGCGGGTATTTGGCGATGGGCCAGCAATGATGTCGGAGATCCCGATGTGGTCATGGCCTGTGCCGGAGATGTGCCGACCCTTGAGACGCTTGCTTCCGTGACCCTCTTGCGCTCGTATGTCCCAGACATCCGCATCCGTGTCGTCAACGTGGTGGATTTGATGGTCTTGCAGCCTCAGTCCGAGCATCCCCATGGTCTTGAACATCAGGATTTTGACGAACTGTTCACGACCGACAAGCCGGTGATCTTCGCTTTTCATGGCTATCCCGCGATCATTCACAAGCTGACCTACCGACGGCACAATCATGACAATATTCATGTCCGCGGCTACAAGGAGGAAGGCACCACCACGACCCCCTTCGACATGGTTGTGCTAAACAATCTTGACCGCTACCAACTTGCACTGGACGCCATTCAGCGAATTCCACGGCTGCGCGATCAAGTGGAGACGGCGACGGCGCGTTACTGGACGACCATGGAGCGCCACAAGCTCTATATCAGCGAGCACGGCGACGACATGCCTGAGGTCCGCGACTGGCGCTGGAACTTGTGAGCGCGATGATTCCTGCGGGATGGGGCATGATGGATGCTGAACCAGGGTCGAATATACTCACGCTGAACAGCGGCTCTTCCTCGCTCAAATTCGGATTGCACCGCGTGGGTTCTTCACGGACCGAGACTCTGGTCTCTGGCGGGGCTGAGTTGATCGGCGACGAAAAGGCTAAATTCTACGCACACGATTCGCGCGAAAACGCGTTGCTCTCCGAGACTGTATCCATACCCGGCCAACGGGAAGCGATCATCCGCATTGGAAGATTTCTTGCCGACTCCAATATGCCGGCACCGGCCGCCATCGGGCATCGAGTCGTGCAAGGCGGACCGAAGCTCCGGCAGCATTGCCTCATTGATGATTCGGTGCTACGTCAACTTGAAGCTGCTACCGCCTTCGCGCCGCTGCATATTCCATCGGCTCTGCTAGTCATCCGCTTCGCGCAAGAGCATTTTCCTGGGCTTCCAAAGGTGGCGTGTTTCGACACCACCTTTCACGCCGAATTGGCGGCGGTCGCACGGGTCCTTCCGATCTCCAAGGAATTGCAATCCGAGGGTATCCAACGCTACGGGTTTCACGGCCTTTCGTGCGAATCGATCGTGCACCAACTTGCGAACGATCTGCCGAATCGCCTGGTAATCGCGCATCTCGGCAATGGCGCAAGCGTCACCGCGGTCAAATGCGGTAAATCGATCGATACCAGCATGGGATTGACCCCAACCGGCGGGGTGATCATGGGCACGCGCAGCGGCGATCTCGATCCAGGCGTTCTGGTGTATCTGATGCGCGAGAAGAAGTTCGATGCGGCCATGCTCGAAGAGCTGGTCGATCACCGCTCCGGCCTCCTGGGAATTTCGGGCGTTGGCAGCGACATGCGGCGTCTGCGGGAAGCCGCGTCATCAAACGCAGATGCACGACTTGCAATTCAAATGTTCTGCTATTCCGTGCGCAAGCAGGTGGCCGCAATGATCGCCGCGCTTGATGGAGTCGATCTGATTGTCTTCACCGGCGGTATTGGAGAAAATGATGGGGACGCACGCGCCGCGATCTGCGGCGGCTTGTCCTGGATCGGCGTCAGTCTCGACGAAGCTCGGAACCGGTCCGCGAACAATCCCATCAACGATCCCGCGTCGCGCTGCCCGGTGCTCGTTCTCGCCTCGCAGGAAGACGAGCAGATAGCCCGCCATACCTGGGCATTGTTCCCCCGGAGTCCTGCCTGATAGGCGCTCAAATGCGGTTACTCTTTTGCGCCCCGCCTGAACCGCGTGCTTCAAGCGAGGGAGGTTGTGATCGATGGCAAGCGGCGCGCCGGCGCGATCAGCCTCGCGGCATGACCCCTAGCCTTTTCCCGCTCCCATTCTCGCATGAGATGCTTTGCACGCCGACGCGGCGCCTGTTTTTGGCCGGAGCAGCCGCGTCTACGCTGACGCGAGCGAGCGCCGAAGCCCGGCCTGTTGTCGTTGGCTCCAAGCTCGATCTCGAAGGCGGACTCCTCGGCCACATGATGCTGCTCGCACTTGCGGAGGCCAAAATCGCGACGGAAAACCGGCTAGGGATCGGCCCGACCTCAATTTTGCGGGCGGCGCTTTTGTCCGGTGTCATTGACCTTTGCCCGGAATATACCGGCAACGCCGCTTTTTTCTTTCATGAAGACGGCGATCCTGTTTGGAAGGACGCGGCGGCAGGCTACGCCCGCGCGGCAAAACTCGATTATGAAAGAAACCGTCTTGTCTGGCTCACACCGGCTCCGGCCGACAATAGCTGGGTGATCGCGGTCCCGGAATCGCTGGCGCGGATACAAAATCTGCGGACCATGGTGGATTTCGCCCGCTTTGTGCGGGACGGCAATAAAGTCAAACTTGCCGCTTCGGCGGAATTCGTGGAGAGTGGCGCTGGCCTTCCCGCCTTCGAGGCACTCTATGGCTTCCGGCTTGCTGCGAACCAGCTCCTCGTTCTCTCTGGCGGCGAAACCTCGGCCACCATGAAAGCGGCGGCGGACGGAATTTCGGGCGTCAATGCCGCGATGGCATACGCGACCGATGGCGCGCTTAAAGCCCTCGACCTTCATGCTCTCGAAGATACCCGCCGTGCCGAGCCGGTCTATGCGCCAGCACCCGTGGTACGGGAAGCAGCCCTCGCGAGCTATCCGGAAATTGGCGATATTCTCGCCCCCGTTTTCGCGCAACTCGATCTTGCGAGCCTGCGCGATTTGAACGAAAAAGTCGCGGTCGAAGGCGACGATCCAGGCGCCGTGGCAATGGAATTTTTCCGCGCCCAAGGGCTTTTTCGATAAGCATTTCGTCCCGGCTTCTGGTTCGCACGCGGAAACCGCCTCGATGCCGAAAGTCCATGACCGCGTCCTTCTTGTGCTCTTTAGCCTTGGCCTCGTCGTGATTTTTTTCGGCGGCTTTTTGAATTACGCGCCGAACCGGCTCGCGACGGGCGTTGCCTACCCCCTGTCTCAAGCCCCGGCTCTGGAGGCCGCGGCGGCAATGACTGGGCTTTGCGGACTGGCGCTTCTGAGCTTTGCCAAGGGCCAAAAACTCCGGTCCTTCGCAACGATCCTAGCCGCGGCATTAATTCTTTGGGGAAGCCTCGCGGGCGCCGGTCACTTCGCGGCGATTCTGACACAAGCAGGGCCGCCGGCGGCTCGCGCGTCGCTTGGTCCCGCGTTCTGGACTTTGGCAAGCGTCGCGATCCTCGCGCTCGTCGATGCCGCGCAAAGAGGAAACTTTGGTTTTCCTGCCCGCCTCTGCATTGGGGCAGCTTTTTGCGCGGGCTTCTTCCTGATGGCCGCGGCGGGCGATTTCAATAGCCTTTCGCTCGCCAGGGAATTTTCGAATAACCGGGGTGTATTCGTGAGCGAGCTCTTGCATCATCTCGGGCTCGTCTGCGCGGCGATTTTTTTTGCCCTGATCATTGGGGTGCCGCTGACCGTGCTCGTTTTGCGCAAAAAGGCGGGGGCGGGTTTTGTCTTTGCGAGCCTTGGCATATTGCAAACGATTCCCTCGATCGCTCTGTTTGGCGTCTTGATCGCGCCGATGTCTAGATTGAGCGAGCTCCTGCCTTTCCTGCGCGGCCTCGGGATCAATGGAACCGGCCCGGCGCCGGCTGTCCTAGCCTTGACGCTCTACTCGCTGCTGCCCCTCGTCCGCGGCTTTTATACAGGGTTCAGCGAAGTCGCCATGGAGGTCAAGGACGCGGCGGCCGCTATCGGCTTTGGCTGGCGCCGGTTGTTCATCGAAGTGGAATTGCCGCTCGCCTTGCCCGCGCTCATTTCGGGGTTGCGCGTCGTGACGATCCAGGCGATCGGCTTGGCAAGCGTCGCCGCCTTGATCGGCGCGGGAGGGCTTGGCACATTCATCTTTCAAGGCATTGGACAATATGCCCTCGATCTTGTCCTGGTGGGAGCTATTCCGGTCATCCTGCTGGCGCTTTTGGCGAACTTTATCTTTGAAATGCTGCTTGGTGTCGCGCGGAGAAACCTGTGATCGAGCTGTGCAACGTGTCGAAGAATTTTGGCCCCACGCCGGCGGTAGCGGATTTTTCGCTCAAGATCGAGAGCGGCGCTTTTTTCGTCCTTATCGGCCCGTCTGGCTGCGGCAAATCGACGGTGCTGCGCATGATAAATGCGATGATTCTCCCCGACCAAGGGCAAATTGAAGTCCACGGCCAAGACATTCGCGAAACGGAACCGGAAAAGCTCCGGCGCGGAATCGGCTATGTGATCCAATCGGCGGGCCTTTTTCCGCATTGGACAGCGGCCGACAACATACTTGCGGTGCCCCGCCTCCTCAAATGGAGCCCGTCGAAATCTGCGGCGCGGCTCGACGCGCTCGT
>DASYNQ010000405.1:0-2543 GCA_036008425.1 Methylocella sp.
TGCCCAACGCCCGGAAATTCGAGAAATCTTTCGATCCTGCCTGCACCTGCAAACCGGCTGGGCAATCCTGGGCCGAGGCGCTTGCGGGAGCCGAACAGATGCTTGGACGCGAACGCAAGAGCGATATCGTGGTCACTCCCGAAAAATCGGCGGAATTGGCAAAGCCAAAATTCGAAAAGGTGGCGCCACCGAGGCCAGGCGCCCAACCCTCGGCGGCCAAGGAAGACCAGGCGGGGAAAAATTCCGCGAACGCCGAAGGGCAAGCCGGAACCCAGGAGGTCACTGGCCCCGATGGGGTCAAGCGGCGCGTCCGGATAATCGTGCCACCGCTTTAGTTTTGCCGATCAAAGGCAAGAGCGCCGCGAGTTCGGGTCCGCTGTCGCGGCCGGTCAAGGCGAGACGCAAGGGATGAAACAGCGCCTTCCCCTTGCGTCCGGTGGCGGCCTGCAAAACCTTCGTCCAACTTGCCCAGACGGTTTCGTCCCAAGGCTCGGCGGGCAGGCTCGCGCGTGCCGCCGCAAGGAACTCGACCTCCTCGATGACCGGCGCGATCTCGCCTTCGACGACGCGCCACCAGTCAACCACATCGAGAAAGGTCGAGAGATTGCCGCGCGCGGCGAGCCAAAAGGGCTTCGCCTTGTGGCCGGCGATATCATACGCTTTGAGCCTTTCACGCACCGCGTCAAAACTTGACCCATGCAGCGTGCGCGCCGACAGCGCGGCGAGTTCGGCGGGATCGAATCGTGCAAGCGTGCGGGAGAGCTTGGCGAGATCGAGCGAAGCCGCGAGTTCGTCAAGGCTGTCAACCGGATGCAGCGCCACGGAAGATCCGATCAGAACCGCCTCCGCCGCGACGGCGAGCGATTCGATTCCGGAATCACGCAATGCGCCGATCGACAACGCGCCGGAACGTTTCGAGAGCGTTTCTCCGCTCGCCGAAGACAAAAGGTTGTGATGCGCGAAGGAAGGGAGCCTGCCCGGCCCGGCCAAAACCTCGAAAAGCTGCATTTGCACCGCCGTATTGGTGACATGGTCTTCGCCCCGGAGGATATGGGTGATTTTCTGCTCGATGTCGTCCACGACCGACGGCAAGGTGTAAAGATAACTTCCATCCTCGCGCAACAGCACCGGGTCGGACAGGGAGGCGCAATCGATATGGCTCTCGCCGCGCACGAGATCGCTCCAGCGCACGATTTCGTGGTCGAGTTTGAAGCGCCAGTGCGGCCTTCGACCCTCGGCTTCCAACCTAGCCCGTTCCGGACCTGAAAGTGCGAGCGCGGCCCTATCGTAGACCGGGGGCAGGCCGCGTGCTTGCTGGCGCTTGCGTTTGCGGTCCAGTTCCTCGGCGCTTTCATAGCAGGGATAAAGCCGTCCAGCCTCGCGCAGTTTTTTGGCGGCGGCGCGGTAAAGCGCAAATCGCCCCGACTGGCGCAAAACCGCATCCGGCACAATGCCAAGCCAGGCCAGATCGACCTCGATCGCCTGGGCGAACTCCTCCTTGGAGCGTTCCACATCGGTGTCATCGAACCGTAGAATAAATTCGCCATGGTGTTTTTTTGCGTAGAGGAAGTTCAAAAGGGCCGTCCGGGCGTTGCCAATGTGAATGCGGCCGGTCGGCGATGGAGCGAAGCGGACGATTGGATGCGCCATGTGTTTCCCAAGAGTTATGAAACCGCGAAAATACGCCTCGAACCATCGAAAATGAGCTTGTTTAACGTAACTCCCAAAGGCCACGTACCGGACTCCTTTAAAGCTGGTCCTTCGCTTTTCATTAAGTACCTGAAACACAAAGCGTTTCCAGCCGCGTGCCTAGGCCGTTCTAGCGCAAAAATCGGATACTAGCCCGGGAGCCTGACGATGGCGATGGCATATGCGGCGGCTTGGTTTTGCTTTTTCTTGATCTTTCTCAATCTGATCAGTATCGGGATCGCGGCGATCCGGGCAAGACCCCGGCCAACACCCCTTCCGCCGCCGCGCGCCGCCTCAGAGGTCTCCGTGGTCCGCCCCCTTTGCGGCCTCGATAATTTCTGCGAAGAAACGGTGGAATCGAGTTTCCGGCTCGATCATCCGGCCTATGAGATTATTTTTTGTGTCGCGCGGGCAAGCGATCCGGTCGTGCCCCTTGTCCAGCGTCTGATCGCGCGCCATCCCGACCGGCCGGCGCAGGTGATCGTCGGCGACGAACAGGTTAGCCTCAATCCAAAGCTGAACAATTGCGTGCGCGGATGGGACGCAGCCCGCCACGATTGGATCATTCTCGCCGACGCCAATGTGTTGATGCCAGACGATGGTATCCAGCGGGTTCTGGCAAGCTGGCGGCGCCGTACCGGCCTTGTCTGCTCCATGCCACTGGGCTCGCGGCCGCGAAATCTCTGGGCCGAACTCGAATGCGCTTTTCTCAACACCTTCGAGGCGCGCTGGCAGTATTGCGCCGAAGCCATGGGATTGGGATTCGCCCAGGGCAAGACCATGTTGTGGCGGCGCGAGGTGATGGAAAAGGGCGGCGGGATTCGCGCGCTTGGCGCCGAGATCGCGGAGGACGC
>DASYNQ010000406.1:0-3005 GCA_036008425.1 Methylocella sp.
GCGGCGACCAATCCCTCCGCCAAAATTCCGGTCGATCTCGTCACCACGTCGGCAAGCGGCCTCGATCCCGATATTACGCCCGCCGCCGCCCTGTTCCAGATTCCGCGGGTCGCCGCGGCGCGAAAGCTGCCGGAGGATGAACTCCGCCGCCTCGTCGAGGACAATACCACCGCGCGTCTCCTCGGCATATTGGGCGAACCCCATGTCAATGTGCTAAAACTCAACCTAGCGCTCGACAAGCTCGTCAAAAAGAGCTGACGGGCGCGTGTGGACGTGAATACCGCAGGGCATGGCCAATCGCAATAACGCCGAGCGGCGCCCTTCGCCCGACGCTCTCTTGCGGGAGGCGCAACAGGCCGAGCAAGGGCGGCTGAAGATTTTTCTCGGCGCCGCCCCGGGCGTCGGCAAGACCTATGAAATGCTGACCGCCGCGCGGGCAAAAAAGGCCGAAGGCATTGATGTCGTCATCGGCGTCGTCGAGACGCATGGCCGCAAGGAGACGGAGGCGCTTCTTCACGGGCTCGAAATCCTCCCGCGCCGGTGTGTCGCTTATAGGGGCCATAGCCTCACCGAAATGGACCTCGACGCAATTCTCGCCAGGTGGCCGAGGCTCGTTCTGGTCGATGAGCTTGCGCATACGAACGCACCGGAGAGCCGGCATCCCAAGCGCTACATGGATGTCCAAGAGCTGCTCGCCGCTGGGATCGACGTCTATACGACGCTCAACATTCAGCACGTCGAGAGCCTCAACGACATCGTCGCCAGGATCACGCGGGTCAGAGTCCGCGAGACCGTGCCGGACTCGATCATCGATCGCGCCGACGACATTGAATTGGCCGACCTTACCCCCGAGGATCTGATCGCACGGCTGAACGAGGGCAAGGTCTATGTGCCGGACGAGGCCGAGCGCGCCGTTCAGCATTATTTCTCGCCAGGCAATCTCACGGCTTTGCGGGAACTCGCGCTGCGCCGGACGGCGCAGAGGGTCGACGCCCAGATGGTCGATTATATGCGCGCGCATCGCATCGAAGGGCCATGGCCCGCAAGCGAACGCGTGCTAGTCCTTGTTGACGCCAAGCCAGGCGCCAACGCCGTCGTGCGCCATGCCAAACGCATGGCCGATCGGTTGCGGGCGCAATGGACGGCGATCCATGTCGAAACGCCAGCCGATGTGCGGGCGAGCGAGATTGAGCGAAACCTCGTTGCGCAGAGCTTGCGCCTCGCCCAAAGGCTCGGAGCGGAGGCCATCTCGATCCCTGGTCAGGACGTCGCCGGGACCGTCGTGGAATATGCGCAAGCCAATAATTTCACCCATATCATCATCGCCACACCGGAACAACCGCGCTGGCGCGATTTCTTCGGCGAGTCGGTCACCCAAAAGCTGATCCGTGGCGCAGGCGGTGCAAGCATTCATGTAATCGCTCGCCCTACCGACCGGAGCGGTAGTGCCCCCTCTGGTGCCGAGATAAAGGAAGCACGACCCAAGCGCGACGGCTTCAAAGCCTATGCGGTCAGCCTTGCCTACGTCGCGGCCGCGACCCTCGTTGCTGCTATGCTGCGGCAGGCACTCGGCGTTTCGAACCTCGCGCAGGTTTTCCTGATCGCGGTCCTGGCGAGCGCCGTGACCTATGGGCTATGGGCCTCGCTATTCGCCTGTTTCGTCAGTGTCCTTTCCTATAATTTTTTCTTCCTTCCACCTCTCTACACATTCACCATCGCCGATCCCGAAAACGTCGTCACCTTGTTCTTTTTCACGGTCGTGGCGCTCATCGCAAGCAACCTCGCCGCGCGCGTCCGCGCCCAGGCGGTCGCGGCGCGGGAGAGGGCACGGATCACCGAGGAACTCTATCTTTTCAGCCGCAAGCTCGCAGGCACCGCGACGCTCGATGATTTGCTCTGGGCCACCGCGCATCAAATCGCCTTGATGCTGAAAGTGCGGGTTGTCTTGCTGCTGCCGGAAAATGGCGGTCTCGCCGTCAAGGCCGGATTTCCGCCGGAAGACATGCTCGACGAAGCGGAACTCGCCGCGGCGCGTTGGTGCTTTGAAAAAAACCAAGCGACCGGGCGCGGCGCCGATACGCTGCCTGGCGCGAAACGCCGCTTCATGCCCCTGCGCACCGGGCGTGGCGCGGTGGGTGTCGCCGGGATCGATAGCGACAAGTCGGGGCTTCTGCTAACGCCGGAAGAGTCCCGCCTCCTTGACGCCTTGTCGGACCAGGCGGCGCTCGCGATCGATCGGGTGAATCTGGCGGCCGAAACCGACCGCGCCCGTCTCGCCGCGGAGACCGATCGCCTGCGCTCGGCGCTGCTTACCTCGATTTCGCATGATTTGCGCACGCCGCTTGCCTCGATTCTCGGCTCCGCGACGAGTTTGATAAGCCATGGACGCGAGTTCGATAAAACCATTCAAGCGAGCCTCTTGCGCACCATTCAAGAGGAGGCAGAACGGCTTAACCGGTTCATCGGCAATCTCCTCGACATGACGCGGTTGGAGTCAGGGGCGCTTACCCCCCAAAGCGGACCGGTCGACCTCTCCGACGTCATCGGCGCCACCGTTCAAAGGGCCTCGAAGATCTTGCAAAACCACCAAGTCAAAATCGATCTCGAACCAAATTTGCCGATGGTCGAGGCCGATATGGTGCTGACGGAGCAGGTGCTGTTCAATCTTTTCGACAATGCGGCAAAATACGCGCCGGAACGTTCGCGCATCGAAGTCGCGGCGGTGCGGCAAAATGGTTTTGTGGCCGTTCGCGTTTTCGACGAAGGCGACGGAATCCCCGGAGCCGATCTCGAGAGGATTTTCGACAAGTTCTACCGGGTCCGCCGCGGCGACCGCCAGCGTGCCGGCACCGGGCTTGGTCTTTCGATCTGCCGTGGTTTCATCGAGGCCATGGGAGGCAGGATTACCGCCGCGAACCGGACCGGCCGGAAGGGGGCGGTTTTTACGATCACGCTTCCGGCCGCCGCCACGGCGACGCCGCCCGGGACCCTGCCATGACGCCGCG
>DASYNQ010000407.1:0-2687 GCA_036008425.1 Methylocella sp.
CCATGGACGACGATTTGGCGAGGCAGCGCAAGTTCGGCCGACATCAGAAACGCCGGCCAATAGATTGCATGAAACCTGGTAATGTCCTTGCCGATCAAATGCGCGGCCGCGGGCCAAAATTTTGCGCGGGCGGCTGCCGGATCAGGAAAACCGGTGCCGGTAAGGTAATTCGCCAACGCATCGACCCAAACATACATCACGTGCCGCACATCGCCGGGCACCGGAATGCCCCAGTCGAAGGTCGAACGGCTGATTGAGAGGTCGGTCAGGCCGCGTTCGACGAACGCAATAATTTCGTTGCAGTATTTTTCCGGCGTCACGAAATCCGGCTGGTCGTGGTAAAGCTTGAGGAGTCGGTCCTGATACGCCGAAAGCTTGAAGAAATAACTCTCCTCCTCGACCCATTCGACCGGCGCGCCGGTCGGGGCGAGACGGGTGCCGCCAGGCCCTTCGGTCAGATCCGCGGCGTCGAAAAAAGCTTCGTCGCGAACCGAATACCAGCCGGGATATTTGGCGAGATAAATGTCGCCCGCCGCCGCCATCCTGGCCCAAAGCTCGCGCGCCGCCGCATGGTGGCGCGATTGCGTGGTGCGCACGACGTCGCAGGCTTCGGCAAAAAGTGCGGTGCCCATCGCGGCGAATTGCGCCGCGGTGCGGTCGGCGAGTTGTTGCGGGGACAGGCCTTCTCGGGCCGCGGTCCGCTGCATCTTCTGGCCATGTTCATCCATCCCGGTGACGAACAAGACATCGAAGCCGTCGAGCCGCTTGAAGCGGGCAATCGCATCAGTTGCGATCCGCTCATAGGCATGTCCGATATGCGGCGCGCCATTGGCGTAGGGTATCGCGGTCGTGATATAAAACGGGGAGCGGGCACTCATGAACTTGCAATCTTAAGATTTCGCGCGGAACCCACGGATACCGGCCCCTGCTGCGTCCCGTTTCAGGGCGAAGAACCCCGCGCCGCCACCGCCAAATCGGCGAATAGGGACAGGACAAACGGCCTCTTGTCCAGATTGAAGGTTTCGGTCTCGCGCGCCGCCTCCGCCAGTTTTTCCCATACAAGAGCATAGGGCGCAAGCCGCCGCGCGCAATCGCCTTGGAAGCTCCGCGCGCCGCGCCACACTCTGGTATCGAGCCAGTCATCGATCGCGGCGAGCATCGTCTCGTAATCCTTGCCGTTGTTGCGCGCGGTGACCCGGTCGGCCAACGCATGGACCTTGCTCCAATCTATCCGCGGCAGATCGTCCAGCATGCGTCCGAGATTTGTGTCGAGCTCGATTCCGCGATCGTCGAGGAGCCGCAAAACATTATGGATCGAACCCTGCGCGCGCGCGATCGCGGGCTCAAGCTTCGCTTCGCAGGCGGAGGACCACGGCGGTCCGAGTGCCGCCACGATGTGGCCGATGTCCGTCGCTACCAGGGGTTTGAGAAGAACTTTCCGGCAGCGTGAACGCAGCGTGGCGAGCATTTGGCCCGGCCGATGCGCGACGATGAGGAAAAGCGAGTGCGGCGGCGGTTCCTCGACGAGCTTTAGAAGCGCATTGGCGCTGGACGGATTGAGGTCCTCCGCGCAATCGAGGATGCAGATCCGGTAGCCGCCCCGCCCCGCCGCCCGCTGGAACATGTGGATGGCACGACGGACATCCTCGACCCGGATTTCGGTAAAGAACCTTTTGTCTTTTTCGTTCCACTCGCGGCGCAAGAGAACGAGATCGGGGTGCGCCATCGCGGCGATTTGACGTGAGACCGGATGATCGGGGGACACAAAGAGATCGGCCCTCGCCTCGCCCGCGGCAGCCGCCGGATCGGGGTTCGTCAGAAGAAAACGCGCGAGGCGCCAGGCGAGGGTGGCTTTGCCTACGCCGGGCGGTCCGCCAACAATGAAAGCCTGCGGCAAATGTCCCGACAAATAGGACAGAATGAATTGCCCTTCCGTCTCGGCATGACCGAAGCATTTATAGCTCTCGCGCGGATGCGGGGTATCTTCAAAACGGTCGGACTCGGGACTGATTTCCAAGGTTTTGGGCGCCATCGTTCAAGCCCGCCTAGCCTGCTTCGCCGCCGCCGGAGCGATGAGCCTGTTTAATATGACGTCGAAGATCGCGTGCGCGACGTCCTCCTCGGCGCGCGCCGCGTCGATGACGGCGCAGCGTACGGGTTCCGCCGCCGCGATCGCCAGGAACGCAGCGCGAAGGCTCTCGTGAAATTCTAAATCCTCGCGCTCGAAACGATCGGCTGCTTCTCCCGCGCCGCGCCGAGCCGCCGCGCGGACGAGGCCTTCGGCCGCCGGAAGGTCGAGGATCAATGTCAGGCTAGGCCGAACATCGCCCAAGGTGACGCGTTCGAGCGCCCGCAAGAACCGCGGATCGAGTTGTCCGCGCGTGCCTTGATAAGCCCTTGTCGAGTCCGCAAACCTGTCGCAGACGACAAAAGTTCCCGCCGCCAGGGCGGGTTCGATCGTCTTGTCGATATGGTCGACCCTAGCCGCCGCGAAGAGGATTGCTTCGGCGGCCGGACCAAGGCGCGCCACGCCGCCCGATAGGAGAACCTTGCGCAAGATTTCCGCGCCCGGCGATCCGCCCGGCTCGCGGGTGCCGATTGCCTCTATTCCCGCTTGCCGAAGATTGCGCAGGAGATGGCCGGTCTGAGTCGATTTGCCAACGCCTTCGCCACCTTCGAGCGTGATG
>DASYNQ010000408.1:0-2004 GCA_036008425.1 Methylocella sp.
GACTCTAAGGATAGCCTCTATGACTACGGGAACTGTGAAGTGGTTTAATCCGGACAAAGGATACGGCTTCATACAGCCAGACGACGGCGGCAAGGACGTGTTCGTCCACATCAGCGCCGTGGAACAATCGGGATTGCGCAACCTGCAGGAAGGCCAGAAAATCGCCTACGAAGTCATTGCCGACAAACGAACCGGCAAGTCCGCGGCGGGCAACCTTCACGCAGCCTGAAGGCAGGACTGATTTGGTGCAATGGCCCTGGCATCGACGCCGGGGCTTTTTTTTGCGTTGCCGGATTTAATGACCTGTGCCGTGAGGTGGCGGCATCGTAAGCCAGTTGAAAAAATCGCCACGGCCGCCCGGCCGCCTGTGCCACACTCGTCTCGCCGCGGGTTTCGTTAAGAATCAAGGCCTCGATGCCTTTGCCGGACGGCCTTTCCAGGCGCGACCACGGCGGCACTCGCGCCGGCCTCGTCGCAGCGGCCTGCAGGGTAATTGCGCCCCTAGAGACCAGTTTGGGTTGGCTTTGGCAGTTATGGAACCGTTGTCTGACTTAACGGTTAGCGGGACATAACTTGATCAGAGGACGACCATGCGAAAGAAGGTTAGCACCTTGAATCGGGGCTTTGCGTCCATGGATGCGGAGAAACAACGCGAAATCGCCCGCAAGGGGGGTCGAAGTGTTCCCGATGAAAAGCGCAGTTTTTCGCAAAACCGTCAACTCGCTTCGGAAGCGGGCCGCAAAGGCGGCCACTCGTCCCACGGCAACCGGCGCTCAGGGCAAGACAAGGACCAACCCATTGATACCGCCAAACCTTAAATAAAAATGAGTTGTTTGCTCCAGGAACAGGGTTCGATTTTGCTCGAGCGGTCGATCATGCCCTATGAACCCGGCCTGGCAAAGGCGGCGCGATGCTCCCTGGCCGTCGCTACAGGTTCGAAGCGCCCGCTAACCCCGTCGAGCGCGAGCAACGTGCCTGTCGAGATGCCGAAATAGGCTCCGTGAAGGACGAGCTTGCCTTGTTGTTCGTGCTCGGCAATCCATGGGAAGGTGCGCAAATTGGCGAGACCTTGGACGATCGAAGCCAGGGCGAGACGCTCGATGTAATCATCGAGCGGCGCGCCAGCCGGCTCGATTCGCGCCGCCGCGGTATTGATTAGGCTAATCCATTTGCCAATGAAATCGCCCGGCGAAAGCGGTGCATGACCGGCGTTGGCTTCGCCGCGAACGAAGGCGCGCACCCCGCCGCAGCCCGCGTGTCCCAAGACCACGATGTATTCGACGCCCAAGCCCATCACCCCGAATTCAAGCGCCGCGGAGGTGCCGTGCAAATCATTGTTCGGCGCGTAGGGCGGCACGAGATTGGCTATGTTGCGCACAATAAAGAGTTCTCCCGGTTCCGCATCGAAGATGACCTCCGGCGATACGCGCGAATCGCAGCATCCGATCAGCATGATCCGGGGTTTTTGTCCGGTCTCGGCCAAATGACGAAAACGGTCTTGTTCGCGCGAGAAACGCCCGCCAAGAAAGGCTTCGTAACCGCTGACGAGTCGCTCCGGCAGCAGCGTGCTGCTACGCTCGGGGCTGGCTGTTCTCGAGGTCGTCCCAGTCACCGTTCCCCCAAACTTGCAAAAAGTCGCGAGTCCGCCGTTCGGCGGCCAATCAGTCGAGCTATCGCCGGGATCATAGCATCGCAGGGCGATTGTTAACTCGCGAAAAAGCAATGCCCGCGCAACCGCCGCAAGCCCGGACGCCAGGCACGGGAAAGGCCAACCTGCCATCTCCTAACTTATAGCCGCAGGATGGACAAAGATCGAGGACCCTATTGCGCGTTCGTGCCGGCGTTGGGCTCTCTCTTGGCCTTATCCTAGTGGGCACCTCGAAAAATATTCGCTTGAGGCGGGACGATCGGCGATTGAGGTCGCCGTGGTGTCGGTTTCCGGTTTAATGGGCGCCGGCCTTTCATCGAGGCTATTTGAAGCCGCTACCCGCGCAATCGGGAAGA
>DASYNQ010000409.1:0-13395 GCA_036008425.1 Methylocella sp.
CGCCAGTTTCCTCGATGTGCGCAAAGGTCGCGGCGAGGCGCTGTTGCGGCGGATGTTCACCGAGTCCCGGTTGTTCCGGCTGATTATTGGCGAGGTCGAAAAAACCCTATGCCTCGTCGATCTGAAAATCGCCCGCGAGTACGCGGGCCTTGTTGCCGATGTGGCCAAGCGCGATGCCATCTTCGCGCTAATCGAGCAAGAGTTCATGCTGACCTGCGACATGGTCCTGCGGATCAGCCAGGAGCGCGAGATCGGCGAACGCTTCCCAGGCTACCGTGCCCGTCTCGCGCACCGTCTGCCGACGATCAACCAGGTCAATCGCGACCAGGTCGAGCTGTTGCGACGCTTCCGTGCTAGCGAAACCGACGAGGCCATGGAGGCGTATAAGTCGAACCTGCTGCTGTCGATCAATTGCATCGCCAGCGGCCTTGGCGCCACCGGCTGATCGGGGCCGCAGCCATTAACGGCCAAGACGAGCTAAGAGAAGAGAGAGGATTAAGGGCATGAGCTTCACGATCATCGAGCAGGCAACGCCGCGCCTGCATCGCTCCGAACTCGCGGTTCCGGGGTCCAATCCGGGATTGTTCGAAAAGGCCGCCCAGTCGGCCGCGGACATTATTTTCCTGGACGTCGAGGATGCCGTCGCCCCCGACGACAAGGAGCAGGCCCGCAAGAATATCATCGCCGGGCTGAACGAGATCGACTGGGGCACCAAGACCATGATGATCCGCATCAACGGTCTCGACACGCATTATATGTACCGCGACGTCGTCGATATCGTCGAGGCCTGCCCGCGCCTCGACATGATCTTGATCCCTAAGGCCGGTGTCGCGGCGGATGTCTATGCCGTGGACATGCTGGTGACCCAGATCGAGACGGCCAAGAAACGCGACAAGCGGATCGGCTTCGAGGTCTTGATCGAGACCGCGCTCGGCATGGCCAATGTCGAGGCGATCGCGCAATCGAGCCGGCGGCTCGAGGCGATGTCCTTCGGCGTCGCCGATTATGCCGCCTCAACACGCGCGCGCACCACGGTGATTGGCGGTGTCAACGCGGATTACGGCGTGCTCACGGACAAGGACGCTTCCGGCAACCGTGCGTATTACTGGGCCGACCAGTGGCATGCGGCCCAGACTCGCATGATGGTCGCCTGCCGCGCTTATGGCTTGCGTCCGATCGACGGTCCGTTCGGCGATTTTTCGGACGCGGACGGCTTTACCGCCGCGGCAAAACGCGCCGCGGTGCTCGGCTACGAGGGAAAATGGGCAATTCATCCCTCGCAGATCGGACTCGCCAATGGGGTGTTCACGCCGTCCGAAGCCGAGGTGACCAAGGCCCGCCGCATCGTCGCCGCGATGGCCGATGCCGCCAGGGCCGGCAAGGGCGCGGTGTCGCTCGACGGCCGGATGATCGACATCGCCAGCATAAGGATGGCCGAGGCGCTTTTGAAAAAAGCGGCCGCGATGGACGCCGCAGCCTAACGCGCCTGCCATCGGCCAACAGTCGTACTCATCGGCCGTTGGTCCGGTTCAGATTTGCACTGGTCGGGTGAGAAAATTTTCTCAAAGGCGCGAAAGCCGCGTGCTGGCTGACCTGAAGTGTTGCCCTCTGTATCCGCCCCGCCGACTTAGGGCGGCGCTATGCTGCTCATTCGCCGCAATGAACGCAGGGTTGCGGTAGGTATCCCGCCGCTGCCGAATTTGGGCGGCCCACAAGGACGGCACCGCTCAGGGCAATGATGGCCAGCAAGGAGAGGAGAATCTTTCATGACGCACTCCATAAAAAATAGGTAACAGCGCATCCGACAAAATCGGATTGCACGCATGTTTAATAATACTAACGGCCGGGCGCATCCTCTGATCAGGGGATGCGCGGTGATGAAGGCGAGCACTTTGAGTTCGGGCTTCGGGCGGCGCGGCTCGGTATCGAGCAGCCAACCCGTCACAGATCGACGCCGCGCACCGGCATCGGGCCGCGCCCCGGTCAGATACCGATGTCGCGGTAAGGCGAGGCCTGCATCGCGGCGATAAGCGCGCCGCCGCTCGTTCGCCCTTGAGGCAGCGGAACTCTTCGGCCGAGATGACGACGACCTCATCGCGTCCGTGCACGGTGACATTCTGAGGGCCTTCGCTGCGGACGCGCCGCACCACCTCGCTGAAGCGGGCTTTTGCGTCCCACGACGCCACACAGACGCCGATTACTAGTCAACTGATTCACAATCACGATCCTGGCGCGGGCCTGTCTTCGCCAACACCGTGCTGACCAGAGAAACACCATGGATCACCAAAAAGCCTGTCAAAATTCCCTGAAACTAATGTTGTCCCGGCCGCGCTTTCGACCGGCATGCAGAGGGCTGCGGTCCTCGTCGGCTTGGCCGCCTATTCCCGGGCGAAGTCAGGGTCATTCGCACGCGAAGGACGATGGCCTTGCGGGTTTTATTCCGGACAGGTCGCCGGTCCTGGAGGCTAGATCGAGGCGCGGGACAAGAGCCCTGCCGTCACCGCCTTGTGCGAGGCGCAGGACGAAATCGGCCTCGATCCACGTCGAGCCCCTCGGCTATCTCGATCCTTATCCCGGGGTGGCCAAGGCCGCCGCACCCGTCGCCTTCAAGGTCCATCCCGACGCGGTGATTGAAGCCTTCGAGGTACCCTTCGCGTTTGTCATGAATGCTGCCAAGCACGCGCCGCGCCAAGAGCAGATCGACGGAAAATCGCGGCGTTTCCATGCGATGCCCTATGGCGCGCGGAACATTTGGGGCGTAACCACGGGTATTTCACGCAATCTCTGCGAAAGGCTCTATTCCTGATGTGGCGCGCCATCCTCGAACCTGCCCTTTTGTTCGCCTCGCCCTTCGCCGCCTATACGATCTATCTCCTTTTGCGCCGGAACTATCCCTTCGCGATGGAGCATTGGACGAAAAGCGCGGTCTCGACGCTGACTTTGGCCGGCCTTGCGATCGCGGTCACCGGCATGATCGCCTTCGGTATTTTCGCCCCGCGCCACGAGGGCGCCTATGTCCCGGCCCACATTGAAAACGGGAAGCTTGTGCCGGGGCGCATGCAATGAGCCAAGCGGGAACCACGGGCATCGTGGCGCCGGAGGCCCTCGCCGCGCTGTTCGACGACAGAGACTTGCTCGGCGTTCTTGCCGCGCTCGATCAAGAAGGCGAGGAAACCCGCATTGTCGGCGGCGCCTTGCGCAACGCGCTCCTGGGCCGGCCTGCGCGCGAAATCGATCTCGCGACTACTCTTTTGCCCGAGGCGGTCATGGCGCGGGCAACGGCCACCGGCTTGCGCGCCATTCCGACCGGCGTCGCGCACGGCACGGTCACGGTGCTCGCCGGGGAGCGAACCTTCGAAGTGACAACCCTGCGCGAGGATATTGCGACCGATGGCCGCCACGCGATAGTCCGGTTCGGCCGCGATTTCGAAACCGATGCGTTGCGCCGCGATTTTACGATGAACGCGCTTTCCACGACGCGCGAGGGAAGACTGTTCGATTACACCGGTGGCCTCGCCGATATAGCTGCTCGCAAAGTGCGTTTCATTGGCGAACCCGCCCGGCGCATCGCCGAGGATTATCTGCGCATCCTGCGCTTCTTCCGCTTTTCCGCCGATTTCGGCGAAGGCCCGCTCGATTGCGCGGGACGTTCGGCCGCCGTCCGTCAAAGAGAGGGCCTCGCCAGCCTCTCGCGCGAAAGAATCGGCGCCGAGCTTCTGAAGCTGCTTTGCGCGCGCAGAGCCGCAGACGTCTGCGCGGAAATCTGCGCCGATGGGCTCTTGCATCCGCTCCTCGCCTTGGCGCCAAATCCGGCGCGGCTGCGGCGCGTCGTGGCGATCGGCGACGGACTGCCGCAAGATCCGCTCCTGCGTCTTGCCGCGCTTTGTGTCATACTACCCGAGGACGCGGCGCGCTTGCGCGAGCGGCTGCGTCTTTCCAACGCGGGGGCGGAGCGTCTCGAAGACGCCGCCCTGGCGCTGACTGGGCTGCATGGGCTTATCGAGCCGCCAAGGCCCGATGAATTGCGGGGCTTGCTCTTCCGCCACGGCCGCCAGGCGGCGGGTGATGCAATAATATTGGCGCAAGCCGATGCTCGTCCGGGGCAGGATGACGAATGGGCGCGCGCGCGAAAATTTCTGCAAGATACAGAGGTACCGCGCCTGCCGTTTTCGGGCGCCGATTTTATCGCGCGCGGAATCACCGAGGGGCGGGCCATTGGCGAGGCTTTGCGTGACTTGCAAGCGCTCTGGATGAAGGCTGGCTTTCCAAAAGATCCCAAAAGCCTTGCGCGATTGCTTGACGAGACGCTGCGGGGGGCTCCATAATCGCAGAGCAAATTTGGGTTCGGCGGCGCCGGACCGGCCGCCGGCCTGGACATGACCGGCGTCGAGGCTTGCCTAGATGGGGTCTTCGCTCCCCGCGATAAAGGTTTTGCGCGGCGGATTTCGCGGCTATGATGGGGTCCTTCGCGGGTTTTTGCGTCACGAGCGCTGCCAAAAATGAGCGCTGAGCAAAAAACACCGGCGGACATCGCGCGCGGTCTCGCCAAACGGGCGCGGACGCAAGCGGCGTCAAGCGAGAGCGCTTGGCGGCGCGAGACCTATACGCTCGAGCGCGGCGCAGGTCAAAGCGCGCGCCTATTTCGCGAAGTTCCCGAAAGCGGCCTACATGACGGAAATCGAATCCTGGCGCGAACTCTCCGGCGGCCGCATCGAATTCACGATCAGGCGTTTGCCCAGCGCCGATTGATCGCGTGAGGAAGAGAGCGTCGCTTTGCCAGCGCTGCTCGCTTTCCGGCATTTCGGCAAACACTCGCTCTTGCGTGCCGCAAGGCCGCTCGCTTCGCCACCCCGTAGCGATCCTCAAATCGATCCGTCGGCGTTCCCATCGGTTCAAACGTAAGCCACCTTTGACGACCGTCTTGTTTGCTGAACGGAGTCGGGCGCGGTTCGACCCAACGGACGTTTTTCTCGGTGCCGGCGGGGAGCGGTTTGGCGAATGACGGCTTGGTCGCGCTGATTGTCTCAAGCTCATCACGCAGCGATCTCGCCTGCTCTTGGGGCCAGCCTGTCCCGACGCGGCCGGCATAAATAAGGTTTTGATTGTCATGATAACCGAGCGCCAGCGTTCCGACGGACCGGCTGGCCGCCGTCGAAGGAATGTAGCCTAGGATGATAAACTCTTGTCGCTCGAGGCACTTGCTCTTGATCCAATGACCGCCGCGGACGGATCGATACGGCAGGTCCGCCCATTTGGAAACGATCCCTTCGAGTTCGAATCGGCATGCGTGCTCAAGCATGGTTGGCCCGTCCGCATCGAGATGCTCGCTGAAGCGAATGGGCGAGCCGGGCGGCAAAATAGCGAGAAGCCGCTGCAGCAGGTCTTTACGGCCCTTGAGAACCACTTTTGTCAGATCGAACCCTTCGCAGTAGAGAACATCGAAGACGACGTAGCGGAATCGATCCACGCGGCCGGCTTTCAGATCGACCAGCAAATCATTGAAGCTCGAAATGCCGCTCCCATCCTCGACGATAATTTCCCCATCGATCAGCGCCGATTCGAGACCGAGCGGCTCGGACGTGTGTGTTTTTTATTTTGCCGACCGGCACTTCTGGTCTCCAATTCGATTCGCAAAAGTCTGCCTTAGCCACAGTTCGATCCGGTCGAGCACTGCTTTATAGGTGTCTTCCTGGGTGACGCCTGCCCGCTTCAAAACCTTGAAGGAGTGGTCCCCACCCTCCGCGACGTAAAGATCGGCGGGAGGTTTCAGCTCTTTGATGACCGGCCGCAGCTCGTCAGGCGAGCCGAACGCGTCACGCGAACCTTGAACGAACAACATCGGAACTGCGATATCCGGCAAATGCTTCGCACGAAGCTGGTCTGCTCTACCAGGGGGATGAAGCGGATAGCCGAGGAAGACGAGCCCTTCGACGCAGGGAGGGCTCGCGGCAGCAACCTGGGAGGCGATTCGTCCGCCCATCGATTTGCCGCCAATGACCAGCGTACCGCGGCCGATCTTTTTGTGCCGAGCAGCCTCGATCACGGCCCGGAAACACGTTTCGAGGGCCTTATTCGCGTCCGGAACGCGCCGGCCTTGCTCCGTGTACAGAAAATTGAACGTGACGGCATTAATTCCGCGTGCTGCAATCCCGGTCGCAAATCTGGTCATGAAATCACTACCTTGATCGGCGCCAGCTCCGTGCCCCAGAATCACCATGACACCGGCGAGGTCCGGCTTGCCCGCAGTGTAGACGAGGGCCGTCACTTCCTGATTCGGGGCAATCTCGATGCGCATCTTGTCTGGCATGGTGCCTTCACGTCCGGGATTCAAGATCGCCCTGTTGCTTCTGCCGGCTCGGCGGCCGTCGATACCGCGCTTGCCATCTCCATTTCGCAATATTTCAATGCGCGTTTGGCGCGCTCAGCCCATTGCGAGATGCGGTCGTGTTCAAGATACCGCGTCCACCACGTCGCCGCTTCTGCGTGGTTCCCAAGCCGCTGTAGGAGCAGCGCCAAGTTGAACATGGCGTCGGCGTATTGGGGATCGGCGGTAAGCGCGCGCTTTTCGCAATCAGCCGCCTCGGTTAGTCGCCCACGTTCATCAAGTAAGTCTGCGAGATTATGCCAAGCCGGAGGGAAGTTTGGATCGGCCTTCACGGCCCACCGATAGGCAGCTTCCGCCTCGACCGTGCGGTGCTGAACCCGCAGGAGATTGCCGAGATTGAGCCCAGACGCCGGATCGTTCGGATCGAGGTTCATGACACGCCGGTAGAGGTTTTCAGCCGACTGTAGGTCGCCGGCCTCCTCAGCCGATCGCGCCTGCACAAACGCTTCGTCGGCGTCGAGATGATTAGTCTTTTCGACCGGGAGCACAAACTGCCCTTTTGAATCCGTGTGGCCCCGGGCTTGTTCGACGAGGATCCTATCCCTTGATTCCGGAAACAGGCGCAGGTTTGAAAGCCGCGCCTCGGGAAGCCATTTCCGGATCTCTCGCAGGCTCTTTGTGATCACCGAAAGCCCTATCCCAGAACCAAGGAGCTGCGCGGCCTGGCGAGCGGCGGCGAGATCGCGAAAGCCGTAACGGCCATCCCGGACTTCGATCAAACCAAACATCGAAAGTTGCTCGACAACGTCCGACGGCAGTTTGCTCAATGCGGCGAGCTCTTCCGTCGTATAGGCCTTGGCATGTTCCTCCGGCGAGATTTTGCCGACCCATTCGAGAAACCGGCGTTCGCTGACAATCGGGACACCATAGGATTTCGCTTGGGTCAGACCCTTCGAAGGCCGTCCGTCTTCCCGGAGCGGCCAACCGAGCTCGCCAACGATCAAGACGTTTGTATCCTTGGTGACCCTCTCGCAGGGCTTTCCCCTATTCTGGGTGACAAGCGTGAAGGCGTTCGCCCGCTTCATTGACGCAAGCCGTCCCGTGAAGGCGATGATCCCGCCCTCGAGCGAAGATGAGACCGGTTCCTGCTTTGGCTTCAGCGTCCTGTCTTCCTTTTGGCAGTTTTTCCGGCTGTGTGGGCTCGGGCTTTCGTGCTTGCTGCTGCCGGCTTCTTCTTTGTATCGGCGCCGACACTCGCCCGTAAAGCGTCCATAAGATTGATGACCCGGTGGGGGGCCGGCTCCTCCTTGGGCGCCTCGGTCACGTGGCCGGCCTGCTTGGCCCGGAGCAACCCAACCAGTGCGGTCTCGTAATGGTCCACGAATGTCGAAGGATCAAAATGCGATGTCTTGCTGTCGACAATATGGGCGGCCAGCTCTTGCATATCAGCCGGCAATTTCAAATCCGATATATCCTCAAAATAAGAAGCTTGAGCGCGGACCTCGTAGGGGTAGCGCAAGGTCGTTGCGAGCAGGCCCTTGTCGAACGCCTCCAGCATCATGACATGCTCGCGCCGCGATAGAACGACACGGCCCAAAGCAACCATCGCCTTTTCGCGGATCGCATCACGGATGACCGCGAATGCCTCCTGTCCGACCTTGTCTGTGGGCGCGATGTAATACGGGTCGTCGATATAGCGATCGTCGATCTCAGTTCGGGGAACGAACGTATCGATCGAGATGGTGTGGGAGCTTTCAATCCTAATCTTCTCGATTTCCTCGTCCTCGACCTGAAGGTATTGGCCCTTTCCAATCTCGTAACCGCGACCAATGTCCTCCTTTTCGACCTTCTCGCCGGTTTCGGTGTCGACGAGCTGCTGTTTCAGCCTGTTTCCAGTCTTTTTGTTGATCCGGTTGAACGAAACGCGCTCCGAGCTCGACGCGGCCGGATAAAGCGCGATCGGACACGCAACCAAGGACAGCTTGAGATAACCCTTCCAGGAGGCACGCGGGGCCATGGGACGCTCCTAACGCAAGCGGACAGGTCCGGGGCGGACCTGCTCCGGCCCGGAAGGCCGGGATCATAACAAATTCTTGCGGCTAAGCAGAGAACTCCTTGAACCACGGCCCAGGAACGCAAGATGGGGTTAATACGCCGTCGAGTGTCAAATCCCCGGCGGACTCAGCGTGATCGCTTCGTCGGCCGCTTCGATACCGGTCAGATAGGCGCCGTGCGCCGTCGTGAAATCGTGCGGCGAGCACGCCTCTCCGGCAAAAAAGACTCTTCCATCCAAAGGCGTGGCGAGCGTGGCACGTGCGTCCGCATGGCCGGGAAGCGCATAAGAATAGGATCCCAATGCGAAACGATCACGCGCCCAGTTGGTTTCGACGAGCGGGCGCAAGCGGGCGCGAATGCCGCTGCCGAACAGTTCAACTAGCTCAGCGACGGCGAAATCGAAAAACGCGCCGGGTCCCGCGGCCTCGAGCTCGTGCGCCAGTCGCCCCCCGAAAAATCCTTCGATGAGAGGCCTGCCAAAAGGACGCAAATGATAGCTACCGGTCGCGGTTTTGTTCGAATCGCCGATCAGATGACCGTCCATGGGCACCAACTCCGGCGCTTCGACCGTCATGACGAGCTTGTCAGCGAGGCCGAGCGGCAACACCGAGGCAGCGGAGACTTTATCCGTTAGTTCCGGCCGGAACCTGATCCCTTGCGTGGCGATCACTGGCGTTGGAACGGTCAGGATAACGGCATCGCCCATCACCGTGCCGAGCGCGGTTTCGATCGCAAGGCGTTTTCCGCGAAGATCGATGAGCGTGACGGGACAGTTGAGCCGAATTGGCAAGCCTACCGCTTGCGCTGCGACTACGGTGCCGTATCCTTCAGCGACCCGCCAGTTGACGCCGGTATCGGAATAACGGTTGCTGTCCTGCACCGAGACAAGATTGAGTTCGACACCGTTGACATAACTGCTGACCGCATTGAGGAGAGGATTAAAGCGGCAATCGGGTTCGAGAAGCTCTGCCGCGCTGCAGTCAGAATCGTTGGGGCTGATCGCTTCGAGGCGGTCGTGGAAGCGCCGTGAGGCCAAAGCAAATGCGGCCTGATCCTCGGCGCTGAACCCGAGGTCGAAGCTCTGAGTGCTCCAGGCGGGGAGAGTCCTGTCGATTGTGAACCCGGCCTCGGCCGCAATCCGGGTCCATGGATTACGATCGGCCGAATGCAGCCAGCCGCACCCGAGATCAAGCGGAAACGGCGCATCGGCAACCGTATAGGCCCGGCCGCCAACCCTGCCTCGAGCTTCAAAGACCGTGAAAGAGACCCTTGTCGCTGCGAGCCGCGTGGCGGCGCCGATTCCGGCGGCTCCCGCGCCGACGACGACGACCTCGAGATCATCTATGCCGCGAGAAAGCATGAGGGCTCCATGCGAATTTGATCAACCTAAACGCGACACGCACGCAACGAAAGAACACCCGCCGCACACCTAAAATCGCTGAAACGGCGAGCCGATCCTGTTATGAAGACCGATTGCTGCCCCGCTTAGGACTTGAGCGGGTAAGGCTCCGCGGTGCTGTCTATAGAAGGCACGGGTCAAGCCCCCGGTGCGTGTTTTCACACGAAGGACGCTATGGGATCGTGTGTCGGAAACTGAGATTGACCCGCGGCGATGCGGCCGCGGCCGTCTTCGGCACTTGATGAACCCAGAAGCGCTGGGTTTCGCCGGCCATGATGAGCCAGTGCCCCAGTATCGTCTCGGAATTGAACCGGAGTTCTCCCCCTAGTGACAGGCTGGCTATGGTTGGGCGGTTCTCAAGCCCGGTCTCGTTATCACTGTGTCCCACACTGTCGCGACCAGACCTATAGAGATTGTTGCGCGATCTTTTCGAGAACCACCGGCACGAAATCACTTGCGGACCGATCATCCAGGGCGCGTCCCATGCTTAAGGGCGAGAACCGGTTTCAATTCGGCCCCACCCCAGTAACTTGTCGGTGGCGCTGGTGAGCGAGTTCATAGCGCTCTGCACAAATCCGAAAGCCCCGTTGGTTGCCGGGCTTGGCTGGGCCGGTGTTACGGACTTGGGCTCGGCGATCGGTGCTGGCTCGGTGTTGAGGGGGCTCACAGGCATCGCCTTGGCCTTGTTCGCAATTTGGCGAAGCTGGCCATGATGGCCCGGATCTCTTGCCGCGGTGAGCTTTCGCGGCTTCGCCACGCGGCCCACCGCTTTCGCCCTCGGAGCCTCGGCCGCCGCAGGGGATTGTGGCGCTGGAAGCAGGGCCTCATTGATATTTGCTTGCGGCGGTGCGCCGTTAGGGGGAAGTGTGTCGTCCGGCCGGACCAGATCGGTCTTCATTTTTTCCGACTCGATGGGAGCTGCCATGCTAAGCGGCTCGGCCGGAGGCCTATTATCGATTTGGGCGTGGGATTCGGCGACCAGCGTTTTCTCCTCCACTTGCGGCAAGTCGAGGGTTCGTTCGGTGCCATTGACGAGAGCCATCGGCGATGGTTCCGGCGGCTTGCTGAGACTGACAGCTTCCTGGGCCGGATCGTCCGCACCGCTCGCGATGTTCCCTTGTAGCTTGGCTGCTCCGCTCTCGGCCTTGATCGATGCGATCTCGGGTGGGCCTGAAGTCCGGCTTTTAAGGCCAAAACTTACGGCCATGCCCGCCATTCCGGCGATGACGATCGCAACCATCACATAGAGCGGGCGCCGTGAGCTGTTTTGCCCGTCGGTGACACCGGCGTGCCGGGAAACCGGCTGATTGTCCTGATGGAGGAGTTGCGATCCAATGTCCACGCTCGAAAAAGCATTTGACATGTTGGCTTCTGAAACCGTCGCCGCGGCTAGTTCTCGCGGCGCGCCCAGCAAACCGGCTTCGATCGCAGCGAAATCGCCGCCGATGAGAGGCGCTCGCGCGTTTGGCCTTTTGTACTCGACCGTTGACCGCTCGGCTTCCGACGGAATCGCTGCCTGTGGCTGCTTCGTGCCCAGCAACCCCGCCTCGATCGCAGCGAAATCGCCGCCGACCAGGCGCACTTGCGCATCAGGCTGATTCAACTCGCCCGGTTCACCTGCATCCTGACAGGCCCTTGCTGAAAGCTGGGTTTTTGGTTCGAAATCGGGCTCATGAGACTCGTCCTTATCACCGATGATGCGGAGAAGTTCGGCGAACGGGTCACCGTCCTTTTGATCGGTCGAGCATGGCCGGCACAGGCGCCTTTCAAATTCATCCCAATCGATCATCGGGCGCCGTTTCGTAAACACATCGCTCATACTTTCGGCCTCCTGTTTCGGTAACGCGGTGGATCGCGCGGGCGATCCACGTCGCGCGATTGAGGATCAAAAATCAGGCACTCACGACCTCAGTCCTCTGGAGCGTTGACCTTCAAATTGCCGCGCCCGGCAAAAGAACCGCCGCCAGTCCTGTTCTCAAACCAAGCTTTGCAGCACCCCGAGCTGGCCTCTCGTTATTGAGATTTCATTAAGAAATCGGAATTGTGGCCGATCTTTGCCGCGCTCAAACGAGGACTCAACCTCGAGAAATCTTGCCAAAAAAACACCATCGGATGCCGCTAGTGGGCGAGCTCCGCCGAGCGAATTGAATCCCGCCGAGCCGCGGCCGATCTGGAAAAAAACCCAAGCACGGCGCGAAAGGGATTGTCCAATCCCAATCGCTTCACGCAAAAGTCGCTGCTACGCCAACGGCTTTTATGACCGATGCAGTTTTGAGCACGGACAACTCGTATTTGCGAGCCAGAATCGTGCAAGCTGCGTCAACTTGATTGCGTCCCGATAATTGAAACAAGCGCGTTGAGCCATCGGACGATCGGCTTGGACAAGGAAGTCTTAACCACCATGCACCTATTTAATCTCTTTTGGCACACACTTCTGGGGAGATCAGATGAACTGGTTTTCGATTCAAATGACTGCAGCGATAATCGCCGGTGGGGTGTCCTTAAGCATCACCCTGATCATGGTTTTGGCGGCAATCATTCTCACCAATAGAAAAATGCACAATAATTCCAATCTTGGGTTTGCAGCGGAGGGCGTGGCTCGTGAGATGCTCATGGACCGCAAATGGCCCTATCGCACATTTCGCGTCTTAAAGTATCATCTTTGCGGTTTCACCGACGATGAATTAAGAAAAATCCTGGTTCGAGCAGGAGGCATTCGGCTCACGGCCGGTGGACAGGAGGTTTGGGGGCTTCTCTCGCGGAATCGCGAGTACCTCAGCGTTGAGGAAATCAAGGAAGCTCCAACAACTCAAATTGCTTTCGATTCCTCTGGTCAACAGCAGAAGCATCAACAGCAGCAGCAAGAGGGTGGCCCTCAAGACGAACTGAATCTCTCACGTGACTCATCAGGGGCCTTTGAGCGTGTGCGTGCAGAGATGATCAAGCTGGGCACGCTTGAGTGCGTCAGGCCGACTGCCCGACAGAAGTAGAAAGAGGCGGAAATCTTGCTCGGTACAGCGTTGCCCCCGACGCGGAGGCCACCGCCCCACCAGCGGGGCGGTTCGCCTGACTTTGCTGAGCAAGGCGTTCACCAAAACAGTCGCCTTCGCCGAATTCCCACAGTTTCTTGCCGTCCTTGAGCACCTCCAGCCGACCCGACTCGATGACGCAGGGAGTTTCACCCTCATTGCCCTGACGTATGACCTCGTCACCGGCTCGAAATGCGCCCGCTGCAGACGCGCGGTTGGGTCTGGCGCCAGCACCGCGATGTCATTGCGTTCCAGGCATCGAGGGTGCTGGAGGACAGTTGCGCAGCGAACTTAATAGTACCGCGGGATAGGTCCGTTATGCGGCGTCGTGCTGCCGCCAAGGTCCAGCCTAATTTCATCGACATAGCACCATCCCCACCCTTCCGGCGGATCGTAGCCCTCGATGATGGGATGGCGGGTCTTGCGAAAATGCTTCGTGGCGTGATGGTTTGGCGAGCTGTCGCAGCAGCCGACATGGCCGCACGTCCGGCAGAGGCGCAGATGCACCCACGCCGAACCAAGTTTCAGACATTCCTCGCATCCGAGCGCGCTCGGCGTTACGTTACGGATGGTTCTGGCGTGCGCAC
>DASYNQ010000410.1:0-3044 GCA_036008425.1 Methylocella sp.
TCCCGAAATTGGTTGCCGCATAGGCGAACTCCGTAAAGAAAGAGCCTTTTATGCCGATCCAAACGACTGAACCACCAGCACAAAGCTCCATACCGGAACGGCAAAAGCTCAAATTTCCCGGTTTTTCCGCAGACTGCTAGAACAACTCGCCTTGGCGACGCCGATCGCATCAGCGCGAATCGCCAGCGCGTACTCAATGACGAGCTTGTCGCGCTCATTCGCCGTCAAGTTTGGCAGTGACGATTGCACCGCATCTTTTAGACCGTCAACATCAACCTCAAGGATCGCGAGCCGCACGCGCTCGGCGTGGTCTTCACGATCGAATTTCTTGCGCCGTGCAAGGAGCGCCTTCACACTCGTGATTGCTCACCATCGCTTCGTCAATCCATTCCATCTCGCTCACCGATACGGCCAACATGTTTCTCCGGTCCAGTAAAACCCGGGGTTGCAATAGGGTTGGATAGTGTATCCATAAGCTGGCGCATAAGCATATCCTCCGGCGGAAGCCGGGATCGTGGGGCCAACGACCGCGCCGAAGATCCCGCGTGCGATGGCTGGACCAGGATAATACTGGTAGTACTGCTGCCGGTAGTGATGCGCGTTCCGGCAGTGATGCGCGTTCGCGGGCGTCGCGACGCCTAGAGCCACGATCGTCGCGGCGATTGTTGTCTTCATCATTTTCAAAGTTCCTTTTTACGCGAGGGGCAAGGGTCACTTCACAGGTTCCAGCAACGGCTTCGCGCCCGGCTTCCGCCGCACCGGTCGGGCATGTTTCGCATTCACAAACTGCAATCGCCGTTCCACCGCGCCAGCCGCGCGGCAATCTCTTCTTGCCTAGACGCCCATGAATTGAATGCCGTCGTGTGGCCTTCAAGCACGCGGGCGGAGTCTTGCAACGCGACAGTGATCGCCTTCGCGCTTACGCCGAGAACAGTGGCTAGCGTTTCGATTTCGGCCGAAGTCATTTCTTCAACCAACCCTGTTCTTTGAGCCAAGCGACTACAGCCCGCCGCGCTACATAAGCCATAGGTTTGTCCTCCGCGCTCGCCGCTTTTTGCAGGGCCTCGCGTTCCTCGGGCGACAACCCCATGCTGAATAAAGGTTAATATCCTCGGCAAACTCCGCAACTGCCAACGCACCGGCTCCGCGATACGCAGCCTCGCTCAGCCGCAAGATTGTTTCGCGCCGAGACTTGGCAGAAGCTTTCAGAAGAGGTGCTTTGTCGAGGCTATCTAAATAATCCTGGAGGGCGGTCGCGCGCCGAAAGAAAGGCCTCTTGAGAGCATTGTTCATGGAATCGCTTTCCAAGATCGATTGCACATATCGCCACAACGGGAGCGATCGCGTCAGGGTCCGAACTCGAAAAATTCAGAGCCAATTGGCAACGATAGCAACAAAGCAAAGGGCGGAGAAGAAGCTTCTGGCGAGCTTGTCAAAGCGCGTGGCGAGGAAGGCGCGCCGGTTGTTATTCCGACCAGGTTTACAGAGGACGTGCGAGCGGATTTCAGGGCGCGGAACCGACTGGACTTCCGTGCGCGGGTTTTTGGCGGGCACGGTGAAAAAGAAGCCTGGTTTCTCGCTGACCACTTCGAAAGCGGCCGGCGACGTCCGCCGTTACCGCATCGAGACGCTTCGCGGTCGCTGACATGGCCAAGCCGTTGATTGATATCGCGGAGTCGCTGGCGGGGCTTTCCGCCTCGACGATCTTCGAACTGCGCGGCGAGTGGCGGCGGCTGCATCGGGCACCGCCGCCGATGCGGTTGTCCCGTGATCTCTTGATGCGCGGAATCACCTACAAACTCCAGGAGAGGCCGCTCGGCGATCACGGCCAGTGTTTGGCTTCCCACGGAAAACTTGCCTGACGGAAGACCGCGGGCGAGCAGCTTGAAAGGATCCACGTGGGCCAAGCTATCCGTCTCGACCTTCATCGCCGCAAATCTGTGCCCGAGAAGGGCCGAGGTAAGAAAAGACCAAACTTCGTGAATTTCCGCTTGGTGGCGGCGCAGGAACTCAGCGACCTTCGGGGCGATGCAGGCAACATGAATATGCAGCTGGTCCTGGCTGCGGCTAGCTGCGGAATTAATCGCCATTCCGATCTTGTCACGTGGCAGTGGACGGCGCGCACCTTCCTCGACGAAACGGCGGGCGTCCCATGCTGCCTCCCAATAGTTTGGCGCATTTTCCCTTAGCAACGCCGGGCTTTCGATGCCAGAAATCCGAGCGGTCGGGACAACGATAACATGCGTAGCGCTCGAAGGCGCACGGAGCACGGCAAAGCCTCGCTCAAGACCATCGGCTATGCTGACCTCGGCACAAGGAAACCCCACGCCGATGCTTTGGTAGGCTGGCACACAGATGTCGTGGACGACGGCCCACAACCCACCCCGGTTGGCGGCAGAGGCAGAATGAGGCAGATTCGCGATAGTGGCGAGGATCAGCCCCATAGTACCCGCGAAACTAGTGACTTTGCTCAGAACGAACCCTTCCGAAATGCTGCTCATTGCCGGATTACAGCGGCGCCGGTCCCTATATACTTAAACGTAGGTGCTCGGGAGAGGAGCGCGTCAGCCAATCGATGGCAGCAAACAATAACCCAACGACGGAAGTCTTAGCTGGCCTCGTCGAGCGTGTAACATTTCATAACGAAGACAATGGCTTCTGCGTTCTGCGCGTGAAGGCGCGCGGCAAGCGTGAACCCATCACCGTCGTCGGTCATGCCGCGGTGATCTCCGCCGGCGAGTTCATCCAAGCGAGCGGCGAGTGGGCCAACGATCGAACCCATGGCGTGCAGTTCCGCGCCCGGTTTCTAAAAACGATGCCGCCCGCCACGACAGAGGGAATCGAAAAATATCTCGGCTCCGGGATGATCCGGGGCATTGGCCCAGCTTATGCCTGTAAACTCGTCCGGGCCTTCGGCAGCCAAGTGTTCGACGTCATCGAAGCAGAACCGCATCGGCTGCGGGAAGTTGCCGGCATTGGTCCGAAGCGCGCCGATGGGATCGCCACGGGTTGGGCCGAGCAGCGGGCCATCCGCGAAATCATGA
>DASYNQ010000411.1:0-11795 GCA_036008425.1 Methylocella sp.
GCCATCTTTTGTGCGCTGAATATCGCACTCGATCGCGTAGTTCTTGGCGATCGCCGCGGCGGCGGCGGCGGGAGTATTTTCGACCAATCCGGATTGTTTGGAATGAAGACCCCGGTGCGCGATCGGCCGCGCCGTCAGCCAGTCCGGCGCATTTATTGTCCACCCCGTCAAGTGCCCGCGATCTCAAACAGGGCCTCGATCTCGACGGCGCTATCCAGCGGCAATCCGGCGACGCCGGCCGTCGATCTTGAGTGGCGGCCCTTGTCGCCCAGGACCTCCACCATGAAGTCCGAGGCGCCGTTCATCACGCCGGCCAAATTGGCGAAGCCCGGCGCCATGTTGATGAAACCGCCAAGCCTTATGCAGCGCGAAATCCTGTCGAGATCGCCCAATGCCGCCTTGGCTTGCGCGAGGATGTTTATGACGCACAAGCGCGCCGCCGCCTGTCCCGCACTATATGAGATCATCCCCCCGAGCTTGCCGGTATGTGCGGAGTCGAGCTTGCCGTTTGGACCAAAAGCAAGCTGGCCGGAAACGGCAAGAAGCGAGCCGGAAACGACAAAAGGAAGATAATTGGCAAGAGGCGCCGCCGGAGCGGGCAGAACGACCCCCAAGGCCGCCAATCTGTCTTCGGCCGTCATGACCAAACTCCCTGGTTCGTGGGAGGATACCCAAAAGCGCAAAACCTGTTAATTGTAAAGCGTTAACCCGCAAACCGCCCAGGCGGGGTTGCCAGCGGGACTCAATAACTCTAAACTTCAGCGTCAGAAGGATATCGCTATGGGTTGGTCCAAAAATGCACAGTGTCCTTTATGCCACAGACAGCGGATTTAGTGCAGCTATAGTCTCAACTCGAAGCAAGCCGCTCTAAATGGTGTCGTTGGCGGCCGGGATCGGCGAAAGCCATAATAGGCGTAACGCGCCTTCTTTCGCGGGGCAGCCGATGATTTGCGTTTCTCCAGCTTGAATTGAATTTGCTGGGCGCTCGTCCCGTATCGTTCAAGGAACCAACGATCATGCTTGCATGTCATGCCCGGTTTCTGTTCTCGGCCGCTGTCGTCCTGGCCCTCACCGCGCTCGATCCTTCGCTGCTCATGGCGGCCGCGGCAAATTCAGCAACGGCCAACTCCGCGCCCACAGCGACGACAGACCTCACAAAGGAGATTTCGCTGGTCTCGCATCGCGCGGTCTATGAATTGACACTTTTGAAATCGGTGGGCAGCAAGAGTCCGACAGCGGCGCAGGGACGCATAGCCTTCGATTTCACCGGCTCCGCCTGCGACGGCTACGTGCAAAATTTCCGGCAATTTACCGAATTGCAGCCCGCCGAAGGCCCCACCCGTGTTTCGGACATGCATTCGGCAACCTTCGAGGATGCCGACGGCCGGAGTTTCGACTTCAAGATGCAAACAAGCATAGACAATGGCACCGCCGAGGCGGTCGATGGAAAAGCCTGGAAATCCGCCGGCGGGCTATTATCGGTAAACCTCGCCAAACCGAAACACAATAAGTTCGAGCTCGATCCCGATGTGGTTTTTCCAACCGAGCATCTCAAACGCATTTTGGCGGCGGCGGAAGAGGGCCGGAACCTGCTCGAAGTCAAGGTCTATGATGGGTCGGAAACCGGCGAAAAGGTCTATGAAACGACAACCTATATCGGCCGTCCGATCGCCGATCCCGCCCTCGAAAAGGCGGTGCAAATCCCAGAACTCGATAGCATGAGGCGCTGGCCGGTCTCCATTAGCTATTTTGAATCCGGCAAAAAGGACGACGCGCCGAGCTATACCTTGTCGTTCGACCTCTATGAAAATGGTATTTCGCGCGCGCTCAGGCTCGATTACGGCGATTTCGTTCTCGCCGGAGAATTGTCTAGTCTCGAGCTTCTTAGCGAGCCCGCCTGCGCCAAATAGGTCAAGCCGGAAATCGTGAAGGCACCGTGGCTGGGCATGATGGTTATTTTCGGGCCCGTCCGCTTCCCTCCGGCGCTTAATGGGCCATGAGCGAACCGGAAATCAATTGCGAGAAAGCGGGCTGTTGCGGCCTCATCACGCTTAACCGCCCCAAGGCGCTCAACGCCTTGACCTTGAATATGGTGCGTGAGATGGCTGGCGCGCTGGACCGGTGGGAGCGCGATCCGGGAGTCACTCGCGTCATCATAACGGGCGCGGGCGGCAAGGCTTTTTGCGCCGGCGGCGACATCAGGATCCTGTATGATCTCGGCAAGGCTGGGCGCCATGCCGAACAGCTTAGCTTTTGGCGCGAAGAATATTGCCTTAATCGCCGGATCAAACTCTATCCCAAGCCTTACGTCGCGTTAGCCGACGGGATCGTCATGGGCGGCGGCGCCGGGATCTCCCTGCACGGCTCGCACGTCATCGCGGGCGAACATTTCACCTTCGCCATGCCGGAAACAGGCATCGGCTTTTTCCCCGATGTCGGCGCGACTTTTTTTTTGCCGCGCCTGCCCGGCAATGCCGGTGTCTATCTCGCCTTGACGGGGGCCGGGATGACCTGTGGCGACGCGCTCGCCTTTGGGGTCGCCTTCGCCCATGTTCCTTCGGCGCGGCACGCGGGCCTCGTGCAAAGGCTGATCGGCTGCGAGGACATCGCGGCCGCGATCGCGGCCGAAAGCGCGCCGCCGCCCGCCTCGACGCTCCACCCGCAAAGCCAATCTAGTGCGCGCTGTTTTTCCGCCGCGACGCTTCCTTCCATTCTCGCCAATCTCGATGACGCAGGCGGTGCCGGCTTGGACTTCGCGCGTTCCGCCGCTCATGCGATACGCTCCAAATCGCCATCGAGCCTTGCAATCGCAGTGCGTCAAATGCAAATTGGCTGCAAGCTCGACATTGGCGAGGCATTGCGGACCGAGTTCCGGATCGTCTCGCGCATTGCCAGAGGCCATGATTTTTATGAAGGTGTGCGCGCGGTGATCATCGACAAGGACAACCGCCCGCTCTGGAGTCCCGCCGGAGTAGAAAGCGTCGAACCAGCCGCGATCGAGCCTTATTTTGCGCCTCTGCTTGAGGGCGAACTCGACTTTCGCGCACAAGATTGTTGCCTATGAAGCTTTCGCCCGGATCGAGCGAAACAGCCGGGCGCCCCGATTCGGGGGCCGCCATCCATCTCTGCGAACCGGCGCGCGTCGCCGGCGAGGAGAATCGCGCGGGGCTTTTCCTGGTTGTATTCAAGCGCCTGCTTGCGGGACTTTGGGTAATCCAGGGCCTTTGGCAATGGAGTGCGATCCTCCTGCCGCCGGAGCCGCTGTTTGACAATGTGAGCGCGCCGCGCGGCGCGGCCGTGATTTTTTTCGCGACCGTCAACCTTGTCGCGGCGGTTGGCCTGTGGCTGGCGACGCCTTGGGGCGGCGTGATTTGGCTTTTGGGCGCGATCGCGCAAATCTTGGTTGCTCTGGCGCTGCCCGGGTTCTTTTCGATCCTTTGGATCGGCGCAAATATTGTCTTGATCGTTATTTATTTCGTCTTGACATGGCGGGCAAGCCACGTAGGGACGCCGCCGCGATCGGTGTAGAGATATTCAACCTTGGCCGACCAACCGGGCCGGGCGGACAAGCGATGCGGCCTTCTGACTCCGGCAGTCATATATATTACCAGTCGGGTTTTGACGAACGTTTCCAGCTAACGATCGCGAGGCCTTTTGCCGGATCAAGCACCTGCCGCTGGCCGCGATCGAAGCCATGGCTTGCAAGCACTTCCTCCGGAGTCCGTGTGGGCACCTCAGGAAAGACGGGTCGCCCCCTGGGTAGTCGCACATTGGGCGCCCGCGACAGGTGGAAAACGTCATAACGGTCCAGAAACATTCCGAACACTTCCGTACCGCCAATGACGCCAACGCTGCCGTCTGGCGTCCCGAGCAAAGCCAAGGCTTGCTCGAACGACGCACCCGCCGGGTTCCAGAACAGCGCCTTTTCATTCGACGGGTCGGCCGCGATGGCCGGGACTTGCCGGGTCAGGATCAGCCGGCGGCGCAAATACGAACACGGTTGTCGCTCATAAGAGTGGCGCCCATGCACCACCACCTCGACCCCGTCGAGCCCGCGTTCGAAGAAGTGCTGATCGGCCTCGAATTTGAGCGAGTCCGGCATGATACCCGCGGCATTCGCGACCATGCCATCCTCGGAGACGATGGCATAACCTTCGATTCGACGAGGACATGGCATGGGAATCATTCTCCGACGCAGCTTATTGCCAGGCGGCATGTCTCGACAAAGCTACCGGTCCGGGCAATGCGCGGTGTCGGCCGCAAGGAGCGGTCAATCCTTGTTGTGGCGCGCCACGCGAAGCGGCACAGGATCGGTTTCCAGCAAGCCGTAGAGCAAATGGTCCTGCCAGACTCCATTTATCCGCAGATAGGCGCGGGCGTAGCCCTCCCTGATAAATCCCGTCCGTTCCAATAGTTTCTTCGAGGCTTCGTTATGGGGCAGGCACGAGGCTTCGATCCGATGGAGCCGAAGCGTGGTGAAAGCGTAGCCGGTCACTGCCCGGAGCGCGACCGACATGAACCCTTGCCGGGCATGGGGCGCGCCGATCCAATATCCGAGCATCGCCGCCTGCACGACGCCGCGTCTGATCTGCCCCAGACTGAGACCGCCGACAAGCCCATGATCGTCGTCGCGAAAGATCAAGAAAGGGTAGGCTTCGTCGTTGGCGATCTCCTGCTGATTGTGGCGCAATCGGCGCCGGAACGAGGCGCGCGTTAGATCGTCGGCCGGCCAGGCCGGCTCCCACGGCGTCAAAAACCCGCGGCTTCGCGCACGCAAATCCGCCCAGGCCTCAAAGTCGCGCATCTCCGGCGGCCGAAGATAGATGCCTTCGCCGCGCACCAGAGGTGCGGCATGGCTGGCTGGAGGGAGACGGAAGAGAGCCATGAAGCGGCTCCTTCAGATTCCGCCCAGCCGCAGCGCGACCTGGGTGGGCGTAAAAACCTTGGCTACGGGACCAATCACCGCGACGGTTGGCGCCGACCGGAGCGCGCGCGCGCCGGCGGTGCGGATTTGGGCAACATCCAGGCGATCGATTGCCGCAATTATTTCATCGCGGGTGAGGATACGGTCGAAGGCGATCAATTGCCGGGCAATCTGTTCGCAGCGGGCGGCGGGGGATTCAAGCGCCGCGAGGAGCGACACTTTCATCTGCGCCTTGGCCCGCCGGACTTCTGTGTCGCTCAGGTCCAAGGTCGCCTGGCCCAGGCAGTCGAGCGCGACAGGCATCAATTCGGCGGCGTCCTTTGCGCTCGTCGCGGCATAAAAGCCAAGCACTCCGGCATCGGAATATCCCCAATGAAAGGCATGGATGGAATACGCGAGCCCGCGCGCCTCGCGTACCTCCTGGAACAGGCGAGAGGACATCCCGCCGCCGGCCGCGTTCGCGAAAATTTGCATGGCGTAAAAATCCTCGTGCGCGTAAGCGGTTCCTTTGAAGCCGATCGCGATATGGGCCTGTTCGAGCCGCCGCCTCAAGCGCTTTTCGCCGCCCCGGTAGTGCGCCCGCGCGGTTCCGTTTTCGATGCCCCGCGCCGGAAGGTTTGCGAAGCGTCGCGCGGCCTCGTCACTAAGCGATGCGTGTTCGACTGCTCCGGCGGCGCCGATCACCGTCGCGTCCGCGCGATAGTGAGTTGCGAGATAGGCGCTGATCGCATCCCTGCCGAACCCCGAAACTTGCGCCCTTGTTCCGAGGATCGGCCGCCCAATCGGCTGATCAGGAAACGCGGCGGCGTTCAGCATTTCGAAGACGAGATCGTCGGGCGTGTCTTCGACCGCGCCGATTTCCTGCAGAATGACGCCTTTTTCGCGTTCGAGCTCCAAGCTGTCGAAAGTGCTCTCGGTCAAAATATCGGCGAGGATGTCGAGTGCGAGCGGAACGTCCCCGGCCAAGACATGGGCGTAATAGGCGGTATGTTCGGTGCTTGTCGCGGCGTTGAGATCGCCGCCGACGATCTCAATCTCCTCGGCTATGTCGCGCGCCGAGCGCCGCCGCGTGCCCTTGAACGCCATATGTTCGAGAAGATGCGACAAGCCGTGCTCGTTCGTTCGTTCGTGGCGCGATCCGGCGCCTACAAAGACGCCGAGCGAGGCGGTCTCAAGGTGCGCCATGCGATCGGTGGCAATCCTCAGCCCGGACGGCAAAGTGGTGATCTCGACGCTCATGGCGCGGCCCGGGCCGACGCGCGCGCGGCGCGGGCATGGATAAACCGCTCGATGTCACTCTGGTCGTTGGGCAAAATCGAAAATTTCTCTTTTCGTTCGAAAAGTCCGGCAAGATGGCCAGGCAAATCCGGCCGCTTTCCTGTCGCGTGCGCGATCGCGGCGGGAAATTTGGCGGGATGGGCGGTGCTCAGGACAACGAGCGGGCTCTCGGATGAATGCGCCATTGCCTTACGCGCCGCGCTCATCCCGACGGCGGTGTGCGGGTCGGCGAGGAAGCCCGTTTCTCGCCAGCTTCGGGCGATCTCCCGCGTGGTTTCGGCCTCGGTGACACTGAACGCATCGAACTCGGCGCGAATAGCATGAAGCGGGCCGGGGTCGATCGTAAACCCCTGCGATTTCCGCAGCCCCGCCATTAAGCGGCAGAGCTCGCCCGCATTCCGTCCATGCGCTTCGAAAAGGAGACGTTCGAAATTGGATGACACTTGAATGTCCATCGAGGGCGATTGAGTTGAGTGAACCGTTTGCACAAGGTAGTCGCCGCTCGCCAGCGTGCGAGTGAGAATATCGTTGGAATTCGTCGCGATCACCAGCCGATCGATCGGAAGTCCCATGCGTTTGGCCATCCAGCCGGCCAAAATATCGCCGAAATTGCCGGTTGGCACGACAAAGGAAATTTTCCGGTACGGCCCGCCAAGGACAGCCGCGCTGGTAAAATAATACACCGTCTGGAAAAGGATGCGCGCGAGATTGATCGAATTCACCCCGCAAAGATTAAGTTCGTCGCGCAACATCCTATGATTGAACATATTTTTGACGTAGGCTTGGGCGTCGTCGAACGTGCCTTCGAGCGCGATTGTGTGAATGTTGCCACCCTCGGACGTGGTCATTTGGCGGCGCTGCACCTCCGACACCCTGCCATGTGGAAAAAGGATGAAGACATCGACTTGGGACAGACCGCGAAAAGCCTCGATGGCGGCGGCCCCGGTATCGCCCGAGGTTGCGCCAATGATGGTCGCCCGCTCTCCCCGCACCCTGAGAACATGGTCGATGAGCTTGGCTAGGAGCTGCATCGCGAGGTCCTTGAAGGCGAGAGTTGGTCCGTGAAACAATTCGAGCACAAAGAGATTGGAATCAAGCTGCACCAGAGGGGCGATCGCCTTGTGCCGGAAATCCGCGTAGGCGGCCTCGATCATGCCTCGCAAGGCGCCCGCCTCGATCTCGCCCGCCACGAACGGCGTCAGGATGGCTTGCGCGACCTCCTCATAGGATCTGCCCGCAAAGCCGGCAATCGCGTTTTGGGAGAGCTGTGGATAGGCTTGCGGCAGGTAAAGGCCGCCGTCCGGCGCAAGGCCGGCGAGCAGCATCTGAGTGAATGAAACCGGCGTCGCCGCGCCGCGCGTTGAAATGTAATTCACGTGTAATCCCACGCCTCCACCGGCCGGATGAATCCGGCTATTGGTTCAATATAGTTGGTTTTAATAAAGGACCAGGCATAGCTCGGCGCGGCGCCGGCCAATGCGACGATGAGATGGTTCCTCCAGAAAATGGGCGTTGGTGGGGCCTGCGAGATCATGGCGCGATGGTCACGTAGCGGCGCTCACAGTGGCTGGTTGAGCACACCCGGACCAAGCTTGGCGATGGTCACGGCATAGAACAAAAGGACAAAGCAGCCGATCGCGATGCCGATCGCAACGTTGCACTGACGTCTGGTTTTTTGCTGCTCAGGAGTCAGTACCAGATCTTGCAATTCGCCGTTCGTCTTCAAGGCGTCACCATGGCATGTTCAAGGCTAAAATCGCCACAAACCGCTCGCCGACAATCTCGGCGAAAAGCAGGAAAAGATACAGGATCGAAAAGCCAAAAAGCTGCATCGCGCATCGATCGGCCTTGGCGCCGGTCCGATGATAATAGACCCGCGCCGAACACACCACCATGAGCGCGCCAAGGGCGAGAGCGATAACGCCATAAGCCAATGAGGCAAAGCCGATGAGCCATGGCGCAATGCCAAGCGGAGCGAGAAGGAGAGTGTAGAAGAGTATATCGCGGCGCGTGCGATCGGCTCCCTTCACGTTGGGGAGCATCGGAATCCCGGCGCGCCCGTATTCCTCGGCCTTCACTAGGGCGAGCGCCCAGAAATGCGGCGGCGTCCAAACGAAGATAATGGCGAAAAGCGCGACGCTCGCGAGGCTTATTTCGCCCGTGGCCGCGGCATAGCCGACGATCGGCGGCAGGGCTCCGGCGGCGCCTCCGATCACAATATTTTGCGGAGTCAAGCGCTTGAGCCACATTGTGTAGACGGCGACGTAGAAAAAGATGGTTAAGCTGAGAAGCGCGGCGGCGAGCCAATTGGCGACGATGCCTAGGGTAAGCACCGAAAGCACGGAAAGGACCAAGCCAAAACCGAGCGCGTCCCCTTTATTCATCCTGCCTGCCGGAATCGGACGATTTTGCGTCCGCCGCATCAGCGCGTCAATATCGGCGTCATACCACATGTTGAGGGCGCCCGACGCGCCCGCCCCGGCCGAAATGGCGAGCAGCGAGGCGAATCCAATCACCGGGTTGACATGCGAAGGCGCGATCAAAACCCCGGTGAACGCGGTGAAGATCACCAGTGCCATCACCCGCGGTTTGAGCAGCGCCAAATAATCGGCAGGACTTGCGGCCGAATGGGCATGCTTTTCATGATGCTGCGCTGCCGTCGCGGGCAATATGGATCTCCTCGAACTCGACTTGCCATGGCCGCTCTGCGGTGGCCGCGTCATTGGCCGCTAAATGGCCTGGCGCGGGATCTGCCGCAGCGCATTTCTTCCTCGTTCGGGCGAGCCACGCCGCATAGCTTTCCTCGCTCACGCCAGGAAAAGCAATCGGCAAATTGGAATGGTCCTTGCCGCAAAGCTTGGAACATTGACCATATCGGAACATTGACCATGATAGCCTCGCGTTCGGCCTTGAACGACATTCGTTCATCCGGCCGGGAACAGCGTCGATGCCGTGACTTCGCCGCGCCCAATTTTTCCCGCCGGCACGACGGCTTCGTTATCGACGGAGAGCTGGGGATGTGCCCCGGCTCCAGGTCCTGCGGCCGGTATCATCCCCGAATCGCATTCGAGGCCCCGCTGTAGATGAGCAAAAGATGTGCAAACCCAGAACGAACAGGCGGGTCGCCGGGATGTTCGGATCCAAATATGGAAAAACTCCATCTCATCCGTGATTGGAGTGGCGGCTTCTTGGAAACCGACTTGTCCTGGCGCGGGGTCCGTCCGCATCGGCCACACCTGGCAAAAGCGCCGCCGCAAGCCCAAAGCTTCGCGGCAAAAAGCCCGTGCCGAAGGTTTCGATGAGACGCGCGGCCGACCGGGCAGACCTCAAAATGAGATCCTCGAGCCGCGGCCGGTATGGCGCGCCTTTCATTTCTTCCTAAATCTTTTGAGGCGGCGGGTCCGTTGGTTCAAAACCACAAACGCCCATCGAGCGCAACCGGCCGCATTGCGGCATAAACGCGCGTTGAAAGCCCTGCTTGGAAAGGCCGCGGAGACGGCCATGGACTTTATGCGACGGAAACGGCACCTTCGCAGCGCAACAATATACAACCTACTTAAACGCGATACAAGCTACTTAAACGCGCGGGACACGCTGGAATTCAAAACTGGGAAAGGCTTCGCCGGGCCCCACGACGCCCGCATCGCTATTGCCCGCACGAGGCCGCGTTAAGGTGAAATCGCCATTTGCATCGAAGCCGGCGTCCCCCCACGCGGGTTTTTTTTAACGATGCGGCAACATGACGAAAGCTTCATTTGAAGCCTGCGGCGCACTTGTCTATTCCGAGCCGGTGCATCTCGACACGATCTTGCGAAAGTCGAAACGGTTTCGCGGATCGTGCGACAACCGAAAATTGGAGAACTCCCATGAAACCGGCCTTGCCTTTTGCCTTGACTATGATCGCCGTTGTTGGTTCCGGCGTCGTGCTTGCCGCCGTTAATGGCTACGCGGGACAACCGCCCGCCAACGTTCCGGCCGGCACGGAAAAGCACGTTTTCTCGCCCGCCGACCGCGCCGCTTTCCTCGACGCGCGGATCGCCGCCCTCCATGCCGGTTTGAAACTGGGGCCGGAGCAGGAGAAGCTCTGGCCCGCCGTCGAGGCCGCGGTGCGAACCGCCGCCAACAATGCGATGGCCAGGCGCCAGAAATTCAAGGACGCGCCGGCGCCCGCAAGCCTCATCGACCGGCTGCGGCGACGCGGCGAAAACGCGGTGGCGCGGGGCCAGAATCTCGAGGCGATCGCGGACGCGGCGGCTCCTCTTTATGCGACCTTGAGCGAAGACCAGAAGCATCGCCTGCCAGTGCTCATGCACGGGCTGAGGCCGCATTTTTTCCATCGCCACTTCGCCATGACGGGCGATGGCCAGGAGCATTGGGGGCAGCGTGGCGGTTGGGACGAACCGGAGGGCTTCGCGCCACAGGACGGCGATCGTTCCGGGCCAACGGAGCGTTAGCATCTTGAACGCCGGTGCGGCCGGCCCTTGGATCGACATGGCGGAGACTCGCGCGCTTCCCCTCAAGCGGCTAACCTTGCCAAGCGGCGCGGGCGTCGCGCTATGGCTCGCGGGCCCCGCCAGTCCGGGCGGGGTTCCGGACCATTTGTGGAAAGGCCTCTCCGCCGGCGAAAAGGACCGGGCGAACCGTTTTCTGCGTGTAGAAGACCTGGCGCTGTTCGCCTTGACACGCGGCACGTTGCGTTGCCTTCTGAGCGAGGCGACCGGTGTTGCAGCGGATAAGATCGCGTTCGCGGAAGGACCTTACGGAAAGCCCTGCGTGGTTGGAACCCATGGGCCGCATTTCAATGTTTCCCATTCGGGATGCTGGGCATTGATCGGATTTTCCGACACCCGCGACATCGGCGTGGATATCGAATTGATGCGCGCGGCGGGCGGCGAACTGGACTTGGCGCGGTCCTTCTTTTCGGCCGCCGAATACCGCTCTCTCGAAGGCCTTGCGAACGGCAAGTTGCTTTCGTCTTTCTACAAAATCTGGACCTGCAAGGAAGCGGTTCTGAAGGCGCATGGCATCGGAATCTCCGAGCATCTGAAGGATTTTTCAGTCGAATTGACCACGGATGGATACGCAATCCATCCCGCACCAGATTGCTTTTCGCCCTCGCTTGCCTCAGTCGCCGTCCAACCGGTCGAGGTCCCGGAGGGCTATGCGGGATGTTATGCCTTGGCGTGAGCCACGTGTTATAATGGGCGTTGGCTCGAACACGCCCGCACGAGGCATGCCATGCGAAAGCTCACCCGCCGCCAGACCTTGGCGTCCATGCTGGCCACCGGCGCGGGCATTGCCGCCCCAGCCACGCGCGCCGCGCCCGCCGCTGGTTCCGCCGCCCGCGTGTCCTTTCTTCTGGTCAACGATGTCTACCGGATCGAGGAGAACAAGGACGGGCGCGGCGGCATGGCGCGCTTCGCGGCGACCGTGAAGGCGGAGCGCGCCAGGACGCTCGCCGAACACCGCCACCTTGTTTGCGTGCATGCCGGCGATACGCTGTCGCCAAGCCTGTTGTCGAGCTTCGACCAAGGTGCGCATATGATCGATCTCTTCAACGATGTGGGGCTCGATGTTTTCGTTCCCGGCAATC
>DASYNQ010000412.1:0-7585 GCA_036008425.1 Methylocella sp.
CGAGGTCACATAATCGCGCGAAAAGCCCAGGCTATCGGTGAGCTTCAGCCAGCGCTCGATGCCGCCGTCGCCGTCTTCGCGGCCGTCATGATCCTCGATGCGCTTGCGCCAGTGCCGGCGGTCCCGGACATCTGACATCCGGGTCAGGATCGTCGCATCCTTGATCGGGATCATCGCCTGGTAATAGTAGCGGTTGAGCGCCCAGGCCCGCACTTCTTCGTATGTGCATTGACCGTTGTGCAGGCGGCGGTGGAACCGGTGCAGATTATGATAGCGCTCCGCCCCGGTTTGGCGCAAACGGGCTTCGAGTTCCGCGCTGGTCAGAACCGGTTTGGGGCTGCTCACAGGCAGATCTCCATCCCATCATAGGCGACGTCCCAGCCGGCACGCTCGACGGCTGCGCGTTGCGACGAATCCTCGATCAGAACCGGATTCGTATTGTTGATATGAACATAAATCTTGCGTCCGATCGCGCAAGACGCAAGCCGCTCGAGCGAGCCTTTTTCGCCGCTCATCGCGACATGGCCCATGCGCCAGGCGGTTTTCTTGGACAGGCCCAGATTTACCATCTCGTCGTCCGTGAAAGAAGTTCCGTCGAAGAAAACGAGGGCGGCCCCGGCGAGCCTCTTTATTAATCCTTCGTTGATCTCGGCGCAGCCCGGCACGTAGAAAAAGCCGTTGGCGCCGTCGGACAGCTCGACCCCGACGGTCGCCTCGCTTTCGGCGCCGACAGCGACGTTCTCGCCTTCGAGATAGAGAGGAACTTTTCCCGGCACCGCGAACGGCGTGACCCAGATGCCGAGGCCGGTGTCCGCGGGCGTATCGAGCGCAATCGCACGCCTAGCGACGAGATCCTTGTTCAAAACGCCAAAGATTCCCGCGCCCGTCTGCGCCAAGGTGGCCTGGCTTCCAAACAGCGCGAAACTTTGTTGCTCGCGGAGAGTCAAAAGCCCGGCAAGATGATCGACGTCGGCATTGGTGACGAAGACGGCCCCGATCGGCGAATGCCTCTTCGCGCCGCGCGGGTGCAGGCGCGGCGAAGCGATGATTTGCTGGCGGAGATCCGGCGACGCGTTCAGGAGCAGCCAACGCTCGCCATCGGCGCTGACCGCGAGACTTGATTGGCTGCGCGCCTTGACGCGCTTATCACCGCTCCAGGCAAGCCGGCAGACCGGGCAGAGGCAGTTCCATTGAGGAAAGCCGCCGCCGGCCGCCGAACCCAAGACGAGAATGCGCACGACGCGCGCCGATCACAAAAATGTAAAGAAGTGGCGAGCCGAGGCCGTCAGATATCGGCGGAAAGATAGCTCGTCACTTCCATGCCGATGCAGATCTCGGTGATAACGGGGGTCGTCCAAGTCATGTCAGCCTCTGCCTCCACCTTAGCGTTGCGATTGCAACCGTTTCCTACCCTGAACAGTCGTCGCGACCGTCGTACCCTTTATCTAGCATCGGTCGCCGCCTGGCGCCATGCCTTTTTTCAAGGGGTCAGAGCCAGCCGCGTTCAACCGTCGCCTTGGCCTCGAAAGCTTCAATTTTCGCGGCTTTTTGCAGGGTCAGGCCGGTATCGTCGAGACCGTTCGAGAGGCAATGTTTGTGGAAAGGGTCGATATCGAAGGCGACGACGCCGCCATCGGGGCCGCGAATTTCCTGGGCTTCGAGATCGATCGAGAGCGTCGCATTGGCGCCGCGCTTGGCGTCCTCCATGAGCTTGGCGAGGTCTTCTGGCGAAACAATGACCGGAAGAACACCGTTCTTGAAGCAGTTGTTATAGAAAATATCGGCAAAACTCGTCGAGATGACGCAGCTGATTCCAAAGTCGAGCAGCGCCCAGGGAGCATGCTCGCGCGAAGAGCCGCAACCGAAATTAGCTTCCGCGACAAGAATTTTGGCTTTGCGATAGGCCGGCTTGTTCAAGACGAACTCGGGATTTTCGGTTCCATCCTCCTTGTAGCGGAGTTCGGCGAACAGCCCGCTGCCCAAGCCGGTGCGCTTGATTGTCTTGAGATATTGTTTTGGGATGATCATGTCGGTATCGACATTGGTGATGTCGAGCGGCGCCGCGACACCGGTAAGGGATGTGAATTTTTCCATTGCGTTGGGTCTCCAGCCGGTTTTTTTGGCGGACCGAAGTGAGCAGCCGCCCTCTTGGAAAGCACGGACGCGCTTGCTACGCGTCATAAAATCCGCAACGTCGCATTGAGGAGTGACCCTACTTCATAGTATTACAATGACGGTGCATTCCGTTGCCGGTGCCGTGCGATTGAGTCACCTTGCGGCATCCGCCGGATTAGGTGAAGCGGCGCCGCAAGGGTCGCCGGACGTCGGGGAGATTGCCATGACGCGTTTACAATCAATAGAGCATTTCGTCGTTCTGATGCTGGAAAATCGCTCCTTCGACAATCTGCTCGGGGGTCTCTACCCGAAATCGAAGGATTTCGACGGCGTGGACGGAAGTGAATCCAACACGGACCGTTGGGGCAAAGTCTGGCTCTTGACCGAGACGCCGGGCGGTGACGTGGCCGGTTTATCCGTCCCAAATCCCGATCCCGGAGAACTCTGGCAGGACATCAATGTGCAGATTTTTGGTTCCGGCCAGCTGCACGAGGATGAACCCTATACGCCGCGCGACGGAGCCGTCGCCGATATGAGCGGCTTCGTCGATAGTTATACGGACCCCAGGCGTCCGTCGCGCGGCGGAAACGATGCCCGGCAGATCATGAGCCGTTACAAGCCAGATCGGGATGTGCCGGCGCTGGCGACCCTTGCGCGCCAATACGCGGTTTGCGATTCATGGTTCGCGTCCGCGCCCTGCCAGACGTGGCCGAACAGATTTTTCGTGCATACGGGAACGGCCGACGGGTACGAGAACAATAACCCCAATGCGCTGTTTTTCAAGATGCCGACGGTGTTCGACTCCTTCGACAGGGCGCCATCCAAGCCCAGCTGGGCGCTTTATCACCACGACCTTCCGCAGACGTTGACACTGTCGGAGCTTATTCGAAAAGCACAGAATTTCCACATGTTCGATACCTTCCTGCGCCATGCGCGCGAGGGCGCTTTACCGAATTATTCCTTCATCGAGCCGCGTTATTATACGGACATACGGTTGTTTCCGCCGCAGTTCAATTTGCCCAACGACATGCATTCCCCACATGTCGTTTGCTTTGGCGACCAACTCATCGCCACCGTGTACAATGTGTTGCGCGGCAATGTGGAAGCCTGGAAGAAGACGATGCTCGTTATCATTTTCGACGAACATGGCGGCTGTTACGATCATGTGCCGCCGCCCAAGGCGGTTCCGCCGGGTCCGGTTGTGAGCCACAATCCCAATCGTTTCGCCTTTGATCGTTACGGCGTTCGTGTGCCCGCCGTGATCGCCTCGCCCTATATTCAGCCCGGCACGATTCTGCGGCCGAGCGACAATTACCCCGAGGACGGCGCGACTCCTTTCGACCACACCTCAGTGATCAATACGCTGCGTCACCGCTTCGAACTTGGCGATCCCCTGACCGCGAGGGTGGAGGCGGCGCCCACGCTGGAACGCGTCTTGAACTTGGACGCGCCCGAGAATTTGGGACCGGCGACGATCGCCGCCTCGGATTGCCATGTCAGCCCGTTGTACAAGTTCAACTCCCTGCTTGAGAGGTGGAACGATTTCCAGATGAGCCTGCACGACATGGCGCGCAAATTGCGGACCACTGACCACGGTCGCGCCCAAGTCTTCCTCGACCGTCATATCACGCAGCCAGACCCGCACGAGCCCGACGGAGTGTGCAGTGGTTTTGGTGCGATTTGGCGGCGCGGGAGGTACCTCGCTCTGAAGGTTTTCCGCGGGGGACGTTGAGTTCAACCTGTGGCAAGGCAACGGTAGCCAAGTGGGTGGCGAGTTGCTAGAGCACTCCGCAACCGATTTTTAGACCCGGTTGACTTGAAATGGTTCAAGAAACCGCCCATCAGCACGTCGGGTCACCCATGCGCCACGGCGCTGTTACGCGAAAAACCAAGGAAACCAGCATCGAGGTCAGCGTCGATCTCGACGGCACCGGCTTGGCCAGAATTGCGACCGGGATCGGCTTTTTCGACCATATGCTGGAACAACTTGCGCGCCACTCGTTGATGGATATCGAAATCCGCGCGGCGGGCGATCTTCATATCGATCAGCATCATACGGTCGAGGATACCGGCATAGCGCTCGGTCAGGCGGTGCGCCAGGCGTTGGGCGACATGGCCGGAATCGCCCGTTTCGCGGATGTGCTTTTGCCGATGGACGAGACCCTTACGCGGGTTGCGGTCGATATCTCGGGCCGGCCTTTTCTGGTCTTCCGGACAAAATTTGCGCAACCTAAAATAGGCGCCTTCGATAGCGAACTCGTGCGCGAGTTTTTCCAAGCCTTCGCCGCCCACGCCGCGATGAATATTCACGTCGAAACTTTATATGGCGAGAACGCGCATCATATTGCCGAATCATTGTTCAAGGGCTTGGCCCGCGCCTTGCGCGCCGCGGTCGAGCTAGATCATCGCCAAAAGGGCGCGATTCCGTCAACCAAGGGTTTGCTGTCCTGCTAGCGGTTACGAAGGAGCCTAACGATGGCCCTCTATTCGGTTCATATCCAGGGTGATGGGCCCCAATCCGTTGCCGAGGCGGCGTTCGTGCGGCAGGCTTTTAGCTGGAAGGCATTCTTTTTTGGCCCGCTTTGGCTGCTACGGCACCGGCTTTGGGCCGGTCTCGCACTTTGGACCGCCGGTTATTCGATCGTGATCGCGGCCTCGCTTGCCGTTGTTTCGGCCGGGGCTGGCCTCTTCATGGCCTTGGCTTTGCAAATGCTGCTCGGTCTCGAAGCCAACCGGCTGCGCGAGGCAAAGCTTGCGACACAAGGGTATCGTCTCGTCGAAATCATCGCCGCCCCGGCCCGCGACGAAGCGGAAATCGCTTTCTACCGCCAATTCGAAGCGCCGGAGGGGCCGCACGCGGATATCGCGTCCGGTGCGCGAGGCGGCGCCGGTTCGTGAGGGCGTGGCCGTGAAAGTCGCCATCGTCGATTACGGCTCCGGCAATCTTCACTCCGCCCGCAAGGCGTTCGAGCGGGCCGCGCGCGAGGCGGGTCTATCCGGAACAATCACTGTCACCCGCGATCCGGACGACGTTTTCCGCGCGGATCGCATCGTTTTGCCCGGCGTCGGCGCCTTCGCGGATTGCCGGCGCGGCCTCGACGCCGTGCCGGGAATGATCGCGGCCATGACCGGGGCGGTGTGCGAAAAGGCGCGGCCGTTCCTCGGAATTTGCGTCGGCATGCAATTGCTGGCCACGCGAGGACTCGAATATCAAACCACGCCCGGCCTCGGCTGGATTGGCGGCGACGTCGCGCCAATCGATTCGCAAGGCGGACGCTTGCGCATCCCGCACATGGGTTGGAATACGCTGCACGCGCCAAGCGTGCATCCGCTTCTCGTCGGGATCCCGGGCGGGGAGGAGGGCTTGCACGCCTATTTCGTGCACTCTTATGCGTTCAGGCCTTCGCGCCAAGACTGCATCATAGCGGCGACCGATTACGGTGGTCCGATCGCTGCGTTGATCGGGCGCGGCAACATCGCCGGAACTCAGTTCCACCCGGAAAAGAGTCAGGCGCTTGGCCTCGCGCTGATCGCCAATTTTCTGAGGTGGCGGCCGTGATTCTGTTTCCGGCGATCGATCTCAAGCAGGGCCATTGCGTGCGCCTCCAACAAGGCGACATGACAAAAGCCACGATCTTCAACGAGGATCCCGCCGCCCAGGCCCTGGCGTTCGCGCGCCAAGGGTTCGAATACCTCCATGTCGTCGATCTCGACGGCGCCTTCGCAGGACGCCCGGTGAACGCGGCCGCGGTCGAGGCAATTCTCGCGGCCGTCGAAATTCCACTCCAGCTCGGCGGCGGCATCAGAGACATCGGCGGCATCGACTGCTGGCTCGCCAAAGGCGTCGCGCGGGTCATTATGGGAACGGCGGCGGTCCACGATCCAGATCTGGTCCGGCGGGCGTCGCGGCTCTATCCTGGGCGCATAGCTGTTGGAATCGACGCGCGCGACGGCGTGGTCGCGGTCGAAGGCTGGGCCAAGACCTCGCCGGTCACCGCAGCCGAGCTAGGAAAGAGATTCGAAGATGCGGGAGTAGCCGCGATTGTTTATACTGATATTTCGCGTGATGGCGTTCTCGGGGGTTTGAACATCGAGGCAACATTGGCGCTCGCCGATGCGCTAAGGATTCCGGTGATCGCCTCGGGCGGCCTCGCCGCGCTCGCCGACGTGGAGCGATTGTTGATGCGGGACTGTGTGAAACTCGAAGGCGCGATCGCCGGCCGGGCGCTTTACGACGGGCGGCTCGATCCGGCGAAGGCGCTGCGGTTGATCCGGCGGGCGAAGGCGCCGGCATGAAAATGGGGTTCGCCGCCGGGAGCCGCGCCGATGCTTAAATGCCGCGTCATTCCTTGTCTCGACGTGAAGGACGGTCGCGTGGTCAAGGGCGTGAATTTCGTCGAGTTGCGCGACGCCGGCGATCCGGTCCAATGCGCGCTCGCTTACGACGCGGCGGGCGCCGACGAGCTTTGTTTTCTCGACATCACCGCCAGCCATGAGGACCGCGCGATCATCCTCGATGTTGTCCAGCGCACGGCGGAAGCCTGCTTTATGCCGCTCACCGTCGGCGGCGGCGTGCGCACGCTCGACGACATAAGGGCGCTGCTTCTCGCCGGCGCGGACAAGGTGTCGATCATGACCGCCGCCGTCGCCAACCGCGAGATCGTCCGCGAGGCGGCGCGAAAATTCGGGAGCCAATGTATTGTCGTGGCGATCGACGCCAAACAAACGGCCCCCGGCAAATGGGAAATCTTCACCCATGGCGGACGCAAGGCGGCCGGCCTCGATGCCCTTGCCTATGCGCAGGAAGTGGTGGCGCTTGGGGCCGGCGAAATTCTATTGACGTCGATGGATCGCGATGGCACCAAACGCGGTTTCGATCTCGCTCTCACCCGCGCTGTCACCGGGGCCGTCCCGGTTCCGGTCATTGCTTCCGGCGGTGTTGGCACGCTCGATCATCTCGTCGAGGGAATTCGCGATGGCGGCGCGAGCGCGGTGCTCGCCGCCTCGATCTTTCACTTCGGCGAATTTACGATCGCGCAAGCCAAGCAGCATATGGCAAGCTTCGGAGTGCCAGTGCGGCTCGATCCGAGCCCGCGCGTGCCAGCTGCGAAGCCCCAAGTTTTTCTCGCGGGAATCGAACCCGCCAGCGCGGGAACAGATTCATGACGCGCTTCACCCTCGACGATTTGGCCTCGATCATTTCCGCACGCGCCAATAATGCGAGCGCCTCGGCGTCTTACACAAAGTCGCTTCTCGACGCAGGCACGGCCCGCGCGGCCAAAAAACTCGGCGAGGAGGCGGTCGAAGTCGTGATCGCCGCCATGGAAGGCGACGCGCAAGCGATCACCCGCGAAAGCGCCGATCTGCTTTATCATTTGCTGGTCGTCTTGCATCAAAACGCCATATCGTTGGCGGATGTTTACGCCGAGCTCGAACATCGCACCGGCCAATCCGGCCACGCGGAAAAAGC
>DASYNQ010000413.1:0-4665 GCA_036008425.1 Methylocella sp.
CGCCGCGTCCGGCACGCCGTCGAGGTTCGGCACGACAGTTTTCGCACCGGTGAGTTTGTCGACCTTCTGCGCGCCTACGGAATTGGCATAGTCCTCACAGACAAGGATGGGTTTCCGCACATTCCCGACGTCACGTCGTCATTCGTCTATGCCCGCCTGCAGCGCTCGTCGGAGGATGAGGAGAACGGTTATCCGGTGGATGCTCTCGACGTATGGGCCAAGCGGGCATTCGCCTGGTCGCGGGGGAGCGTCCCAAACGACATCGAACCGCTCACCGCTCCCGAGAAGAAACCGCCAAAGTCACGAGACGTTTTCATCTACTTCATCAACGGCTTTAAGCCGAAAGCGCCGGCTGCAGCCATGGCTTTGATCGAAAGCTTTTCGGCGCTCGCACAGAGATCGCGCTGATTTGGATTGAATCGATCCAAAATCGCCATGGTCGATTTCAACGGTTTAGAGCAGGATGAGGAAAACCGGCCCCATCTTTTCCTCGTCTTGCTCGAAGCGCTGCGAAATGAGCTTGAGGCTATACCGGCACCCGGACGGTTGCCCGTAACCCCCCCGCCCTGCTGTCGCCCAAGGTAATATCGCCGCCGTGCGAACGGGCAATGTCGAGGGCGATCGCAAGGCCGAGCCCGGTGCCGCCCTGGTCCTGGTTGCGCGCGTCGTCGAGACGGAAAAACGGCCGGAACACGTCCGCGCGCCGGGCGGGCGGAATGCCGGGGCCGTCGTCGTCGACGTGGATCGTCAAAAAACGCCGATCCCTGACCGCCTCGATGGAAATCCGGCTCGCGTGGCTTTGCGCATTGCCAATGAGATTGGCGAGGCAGCGCTTGAACGCGTCGGGGCGCACGGTGACCAGCGGATCGCCCGCAAACGAGACCTTGGTATCGAACCCCGCCCGCTCGGCGTCGAGCCGCAAATCCTCCAAAAATTCCTCGATGTCGATATTCGCCGCGCTCTCCCCGGCATCGCCCCGCGCGAAGGCAAGATAGGCCTCCAGCATGCGCTGCATTTCCTCGACGTCTTTTTGCAAGTCCCGCGTCTCCTCGGTCTCGCGCATCAAGGCGAGCGAAAGCTTGAACCGCGTGAGGATCGTGCGCAGATCGTGGCTCACCCCGTTCAGCATGGCGGTGCGCTGCTCGAAGGCGCGCTCGATCCGCCGTTTCATCTCGATGAAGGCTTGGCCCGCCTGGCGCACCTCCCGCGCGCCGCGCGGATAGAATTCAAGATCGCGCCCCTTGCCGAATGCCTCGGCCGCGCCCGCAAGCCAAAGGATCGGCTTGATCTGGTTGCGCAGAAAGGCGATCGCCGCGACGATCAAGACGAAGGACGTGCCGATCATCCAGAAAAGGAAGATCTGGGAATTGGACGCATAGGCGGCGCCGCGCAGGGCGACGACGCGCAGGATCGAGTCATCCAACTTGACCCTGATCTCGATGAAATCCGAGCGCCCGACCGTATCGAGCCAGAAGGGTTTGCCGATCTGGCGCCGGATCTCGTGCGACAAGGCGGCATCGAGGATCGAGAAGAAAGGTTTTGGCAGCGCCGGCGGCAGTTCGCCGCTCGGCAAGAATTCCAGGTCGATTTGCAACCGCTGCTGGGCGATCTGGGCTAGGACCTCGTCGTTTGTCCGGCCCGGGTAGGATTTATGAAGCTCGACGATCGCCGCGATATCCTGGGTCAAGGCGGTGGAAAGGCGCTTGGTGACGAGTTGCCAATGCCGCTCCATGAAGACAAAGGTGAGCACGCATTGCAAAATCACCATCGGCACGATGACGATGAGAAGCGCCCGCGCGTAAAGACCCTTGGGCAGGATCAAGGCGGCCTTGCGCCAGAACGCCCGCCACCAGAAGCGGGACTGCGCGAATGAGACGGGAAGGGAAAGGCTCATAGCGCGGCCAAGGTCAACTGTGTTTCATTGGTGGGTCAGTTCGAATTTAGACTGCGTCGCGCCAGAAGCGGACCTAGCACGCAGGTCAACCGATGTGGGGAGATTGCTCCCCTTTGTCACCATCCGCAATTGTGCGATGCTTGTCGTTTTCATAGCGGTTTCCTCTCTTGATACGGCCCCATGGCACAGCAAGTGATCGAGGCGAGCACACGAACTCCCGGCCGCAATCGCAGCCGGGGGTTTCATCCACCTAACGATTCCCGCACCGGGTGCCGGCGCAAGCGGAAAGGCGAGGATATCCGGCTTCGTCAAGTATGCTCTCACGCGCGCAATCATTGTCCCAATTGGCTTCGGCATGCCTTGGATATCCGCGCCGCCGCCCGTAATGGCGGACCCTTCCGGCGAAGACCCCAGGCAAGGGGCTACCGGCAGTCAAACTACTCGATCCTCTCCCATCACCGGCGCAGCAGGCCGATAGTTTGATCCTTTGGATTGGCGACCATCAGGCTTCTCAGGCGCAAGAACTAGAAATTCCTGACTCGGAGGTTGCTGCTTGGGTTGGTTCACCTATCACGTCGAACTTTCAGGATGAAGGGCTGGCTTGGCTGCTGCAACAACCGCAAATAAAGGTGCCCGTGAAAGAACACGACGCCATCAACGGGCCTACTAGCGCTTACGTTCGATGGTTGGCAACGCTATGAAGCCTTCAGGCGCGCCCAGGTCGAAAGCCGCACGGCGTTCATGGCGATGCAATTCGACAGCGAAATGGATCGTGTTGTCAAAGACTGTTTCAAACCGGCAGTCGCACGGACAGGCTTTGAGCTCCGGGTGCTTACAGATGGCCAGCCAGCGGGTTCAATAGACGACCAGCTTCGGGTGGCACTTCGCACGTCACGATTCGTGATCGCCGATCTCACCCATGACAACAATGGCGCCTATTGGGAAGCTGGATTCGCCGAAGGTTTGGGCCGCCCGGTCATCTACACTTGCCGTAAGCAAAAATGGGACGCTACCAAGTCGCATTTCGATACCAGCCACCTGAACACGATCATATTGGGACCCGGAAAGTCTGGGTGATGCCGCCGCGGGCTTGACGGCGACGATTCGGGCAACCCTGCCCGTCGAGGCGAAGATGACGGATTGATCAATCAAAGACCATTTAACATCGAATCTCCGCTTACGTCCGCTTGAGCAAATCCGGCCTTCTCGCGCGGGTGAGCGCAAGCGCCTCCGCCTCGCGCCAGGCCTTGATTTTCGCGTGGTCGCCGGAAAGCAGCACGTCCGGGATTGCCCTCCCCTCCCATTCGCGCGGCCGCGTATAATGCGGATATTCAAGAAGTCCCGCCTCGAAACTCTCTTCGACGCCGGACGCTTGCGCTCCCATCACGCCGGGCAACAGCCGCACGCAGGCGTCGAGCACGGCATAAGCGGCGATCTCGCCACCAGAGAGCACATAATCGCCGATCGAAATTTCTTCGAGACCACGCGCGGCAACGATCCGCTCATCGACGCCCTCGAAACGCCCGCAGATCAGCACGGCGCCTTCTCCCGCCACAAGGATGCGCGCACGCGCTTGCGTGAAGGGCGCGCCGCGCGGAGAAAGCACCAAGCGCGGCCGCGTGTCGCCCTCGTCGAGCCCGGCGTCGAGGCTAGCAGCCAGCACATCGGCGCGGATCACCATCCCGGGGCCGCCGCCAGCCGGCGTATCGTCAACCGCCCGATGGCGGCCAAACCCATGCGCGCGGATGTCCCGAATTTCGATGCTCCAAGCTTCGCGTGCCAAAGCCTCGCTCGCGAGCGAGACGCCGAGAGGCCCGGGAAACATTTCCGGAAACAGCGTGAAAACCGTCGCCCGCCACATAGCCCCCTGGCCCCTCAACGCTCCGAAGGTTTTGCTTCGATCCCGGCCGGCGGCACGACGGTCAAATGGCCCGCCTCGATATCGACACGCGGAAAAACCTCTTTGGTGAACGGCAAAAGCAACGTCTCGCTACGGTCTGGGCGCGCGATTTCCAAAATATCGCCGCCGCCAAAATTCAAGACATTGACGACGCTGCCAAAGGCTCCCCCCGCTTCGTTCATCGCCGCGAGCCCGATCAGATCGGCGAGATAGAATTCCTCGTCTTCGGCATCGGGCAAGGACGCGCGGGGCACAAAGAGTTCGGCATTGGTCAAAGTTTCGGCGCTCGCGCGGTCGGCGACCCCCGCGATCTTGGCAACGAACATGTTGTCCTTGATCGGACGCAGGCTAAGAATCGAAAATCGCCGGGTTCCGCTCTCATCGAAAAGAGGTTTGTAGGCGGCGATGGCGCCCGGAACGCTCGTAAAGGACCAGAGTCGCAAATCCCCACCGACGCCCTGCGGGGCGCCAAAACGGCCAACCAGAATGTGATCCTTGACCATTACGCTGTAGCCTCGGCAGGGCTCAGGCGGCCGGTGTCGCCGCGGGTTTCGCGGCGGCGCGTTCCCGCGCCTTTTTCCTCGGCAAAGCCTGTTTGGGATTGATGCGCGGCACGCGTGGCACGACGCCGAGACCGTCGAGCAGGCGGGCGACGCGGTCGGTCGGCTGCGCGCCCTTGGCGATCCACGCTTTCGCCTTTTCCTGGTCGAGCACGATCCGGCCCTCCGCATCCTTCGCCTTCAAGGGATCGAAGATGCCGAGGCGTTCGATGAACCTTCCATCGCGCGGCATCCTGGAATCGGCGACCACGACCCGATAGAACGGCCGCTTCTTGGCGCCGCCGCGCGACAGACGAATTTTCAATGGCATT
>DASYNQ010000414.1:0-3225 GCA_036008425.1 Methylocella sp.
TCCTCGAAAACTTTTTTAAGCTCGGCGACGCCGGAAAAAATCGCCGAAATCTGGACGAAGGCGAGCTTCGTCTCGTGGGCGAGAAGACGCGCGACGGTCGTCTTGCCGGTCCCCGGAGGCCCCCAGAAAATCAGGCTGCCCAGCGTACCTGACGCAATTAGCCGGCGCAGCGCGCCTTGAGGTCCCAGAAGATGATCTTGACCGGCAACATCGGCGAGGCTTTGAGGGCGCAGCCGGTCGGCGAGCGGATGCGGCGCGTCCTTTGCGAGATTGGCGGCGGCGAAGAGATCGGTCATCTGGCTTTCAAATCTGGGCCACTCGCGCTTCGAACGCAAGCCGGACAAACGGGCGAAGGCCTTTAGTAATTAAGGTAAACAACGCTATTGAAGACCTGATCAAGTTTAATCCAATTTTGTCCTCACATGAGTCATGCGCCGGTTCTGGACATGTACAACTACTTACGCTAACAGTTCGTTCTTTAACAATTCCGGCAAACATAAAGTTTTATCTATGCCTGCCGCGCGGCATAGTCAGGTGCTTTAACCGATATATAAAGGTAAAAACTGTGACAAATAATCTCCAGCTCTCGCCTGATTTCACGATCGAGAGCGGGCGGACCGCGCGGAATATCAAGACTGTGACGGCCCCGGCGGCCCCGGGCTATAACCTAATCCCTGCGATGGCGCCGTTTATCGCGGCTATTCTAGCGGCCGCCGCTCCTGAACGTCCGCCGCCGCGCCGCCGGAGTTCTCGATCCCATCCGTCTCACCTTCGCCGGAAAGCCCCTCCGAACGCCGGGTGAACCGCCTTGCCACAAGGGCGGGTGATTAATTATATTATTTAATATTTTTTTATAAGAGTAAAGTTTTATCGATGCGCACAATTGCATTTGTTACGCAAAAAGGCGGTTGCGGCAAAAGCACGCTTGCCGCTTGTCTTGCGGTGGCGGCGCAAGAGGCAGGAGAACGCGTTCTTGTTCTCGACATGGACCCCAAGAAATCCGTCGTCCGATGGGGATCCAAACGAAACGATCCCCACTTGCCGGTCGAGGCGGTTTCGGCGGCGAGGCTTCCAGCGGCGTTAACCGCCCTTTCGAAGCGCAACATAAGCCTTGTCGTTGTCGATACTCCGGTCTTGGAGTCGCCAAGATCGCTCGCCGCGATAAAGGCCGCCGACCTATGCATCGTTGCGGCGAGGCCGGCCACGTTCGACATTTGGGCGAGCGAGGTGACCGGCCGCAAACTGAAGCTTATGCACAAGGAATTCGTTTTTCTCCTTAACCAATGTCCGCCTGTCCGCGAAGCCTCACGTGTGCAAAAGGGCATCGCCGCGCTTGAAGCCGTTGGGTCTCTTTTACGTCCCCACATCGCCGCGCGGGCCGACTTTCTCGAAGCCGCGCGCACCGGCAAGGGTGTGACCGAGGTCGATCCAAAAGGCGCCGCGGCGCGGGAAATGCGCGACCTTTGGATGGATCTCAGCCGCCGGCTCCGGCTAATTCAAACTTGCGGATGAGCGGAGCCCTTCACCCGCAGATCACGGTGGCAACGGCCTCGCCGCCGCGCGCGATGGTCAATTGCCCGTAATTACGATGGCCGCGCGCCGGAACGGCGAGTTCCCACTTCACGGGCCCATTTCAGCAATTTCCGATCGCTCCATTGGCCAGCCGGCCATTCCGCGATCAATCCCGCGCATGATCGACCGAAACGCGATTGCGGCCATCCTGTTTCGACCGGTAGAGCGCCCTGTCGGCGCGGCGCAAGAGCGCGGCGGCGGAGTCCCCGGCGCTTTCGGCAAGTCCGGCTGAAACCGTGACGGCAATGGAACGGCCGCCGCCCGTCTCCACGGCAAAGCCATCGCTCGCAATCGCCGCGCGGATTCTCTCCGCGATCTCAAGTCCCCCGCGAAGACCGGTGCCGGGCATGACGATGACGAATTCGTCGCCGCCAAGCCGGCACACGAGATCGGTTTCGCGGATGATCTCTTTCGCGCGCGCGGCGAACCATTTCAGAACGCGATCTCCGGCGTCGTGGCCATGCCGGTCGTTGATCGCTTTGAAACCGTCGAGATCGAGAATCATCGCGCTAAGTGGGCCTCCGCACGGCCGATCGAGAAGCGCGCCGAGATGGGTTTCAAGGCAACGGCGATTTTTCAACCCGGTCAAAGGATCGGCCGCCGCCATTTCGATCGTGGTTTCGACATTGTCGCGCAGACAGTCGGCATATCGCTTCCGCCGGATTTGCGTGCGCACGCGAGCGGCAAGTTCGTTGCGATCGACCGGGCGCAGAACATAGTCGTTCACGCCAAGATCGAGGCCGCGCAGGATCTGCCGGCGATCCGCAGGGTTGGCAATCGCCAGCACCGGGATTTGGCGAGTGCTCTCTTGGGATCTGAGCCGCGTGCAAAACCGGAGCCCGTCGTAGTCCGCGAGATCGAGACTGACGATGAAGAGATCGTAATTGCAGGCGGCACCCGAGTCGAGCGCCATGCCGCGATCGCGTTCGAGTTCGATATAATGGTGTTTCCGCAAGGCGTTCTCTATGAGCTCCGCCGACGCAGGAGAATCCTCGACGAGCATGATGCGCCCGCCGGTGCCGTTGCCCGCCATCGCGCCGGTGAACGGATCGCCGATCCCGAGCTTCGCCGACCGCAGGGCGCGGCTCCGCAATTCGTCGAGGATGAGCCGCAGCCTTGAGAGCGAATGGACCCGCGCGAGGAGCGCTATCTCGTCGATCGGCTTGGAGAGGAAATCATCGGCGCCGGCATCGAGCCCGCGCACCCGGTCGGAGGGTTGATTGAGCGCCGTCACCATCACGATGGGAATATGCGCCGTTGCCTTGTCCCCTTTCAACCGGCGGCAGACTTCCAAGCCGTCCATTCCCGGCATCATCACATCGAGAAGAACAATGTCGCAATCGCCGTTGGCGCAGATTTTCAAGGCATCGACGCCGTTCGTCGCAGTCAAAACCTCGAAATATTCGGCGCTTAGCCGCGCTTCGAGCAGCTTGAGATTGGGAAGCAGATCGTCGACAACCAGGACCCGTGCGGTCATGCTATGGGTGTTCCTGTCTTGTCACGCTGGCGTTTCCCGGCAAATCATTCTCGCGACTATTGTTCGTGGAGATAATTGCGCACGGTTTCGAGGAACTTCACGATGGAGATCGGTTTCGAGAGATAGGCCTCGCATCCGCCCTGCCTGATTTTTTCCTCGTCGCCCTTCATGGCGAA
>DASYNQ010000415.1:0-5839 GCA_036008425.1 Methylocella sp.
GAGGTGATCGCATTTTCGCGCCCCGGAACGTCAGGTTCGAGAACCGGCGCGGCCCCGGTGGCGATAAGGATAATTCTCGCGCTGACCTTGCGTCCATCGGCGAGAAGACGCACGCGATGAGCATCCTCGATTTCCGCGCGACCGTCTTCGATGGCGATGCCCGCTTTGTCGAGATTGTCGCGATAGATCGCGGAAAGACGAGAGATTTCCTTTTCCTTTGCGGCGACAAGTCTTGGCCAGTCGAAGGAAGGCGCGGCAAGATTCCAGCCAAACCCCGCCGCGTCGGCGAAATGGTCCTTGTACCGGCTGGCATAGACCATGAGCTTCTTCGGTACGCAGCCGCGGATCACGCAAGTTCCGCCAATGCGGAACTCCTCCGCGATCATGACCTTGGCGCCATGGGCTGCCGCGACCCTGGCGGCGCGCACGCCGCCCGATCCAGCACCGATCACGAAAAGATCGACATCGTAAACGGCCATCGTCCACTCCCCAAAGGATCGTCCGCCACAGAATTGCCTGGCCGCGCAATCGCCGGCCAGCCTGCCTCCTCATTAGACCCCAATGAAATAAGAATGGAAGCGCGGCCAATAACGTGCGGTTTTGAACGCGCGCCGGCGGCGGCCATTGCCTCCGGGAAGTCGCGGCGTCGATTCTTGAAAAGGCCCGCCACAAAATATAAACGCATGAAAGATGCGAGCGAAATTTGAACCGCGAAATCTCCGCGCCAGATCCGACACAGGCTCGCCATATTTGCCACTTTATTTGATGAATGATAGCGGCCGCAATGGCTGACGATTCGTCAATGAGGGGAAGGTTAAGAGCGCGTTACGGGCCGTTAACCGTCAGCGGCAAGAGTTCGCTAAAATCACAGCTACAATCATATATGGGTTCGCTGCAATATCGGTGAATTCGCTTCGCCATCGATGTGCGGCGCCTCCCATACCAAGGCCAGTTCCGTCCAACCAGAACCGCGAGATTTCACTTGCGAAAATCGCACCTCCGCCCGCCTCTCATCAGATATGCCTGTCTCGTTGCCGCAACCGGAGTCGCGGCGCTCTTGTCGAGCATCGTTGTTCCTTCCTCGACCGAGACGGCGGCCGCCAATGGCGACACCCGCACGTTGAACCTCTATCATTCCCATACCGGCGAATCGATCCAGGCGACCTTCCGCGTCAACGGCTCCTATGATCCGGCGGTTCTCGAAAAGCTCAACTGGTTCCTGCGCGATTGGCGTAATAACGATCGCACCCGGATGGACCCGCGCTTGTTCGACGTGATCTGGGAGGCCTACCGGACCGCCGGAGCAACCCAGCCGATCGTGATCGTTTCGGCCTACCGCTCGCCGCAAACCAACGCGATGCTGCGCCGCCGCTCACAGGGCGTCGCCGAGCACTCGCAGCATATCCTAGGCAGGGCGATGGATACCACCATGCCCGGCATGCCGATGGAAAGAATTCGCGAAATCGGCATGCGTCTGCAACGCGGCGGCGTCGGTTGGTATCCGAGTTCGAATTTCGTCCATCTTGACGTCGGCAGCGTGCGGGCGTGGCCGCGCATGAGCTACGATCAACTCGCGCGTCTTTTCCCGGATGGCAAGACGGTTCATCTCGCTGCGGACGGGCGCGCGCTCCCCCGCTATCAGGAGGCTCGCGCCGAAATCGCCTCGCGCGGGGGCGTGATGTCCGATGTGCCGCAGGCGGCGCCATCGGGAGGATTGTTCGCCTGGCTGTTCGGCAAGCATGAGGAAGAGGACGAAGCCGATGCGGCCGGGCCGCAGTCCGTCCAGCCGCGCGCGCGCAATGGCAGAACCGAGGTCGCCGCGCTTCGCATGAGCGGCGCAAACCCCGACGGCGCGGCGCCCGCAAATCCAGTTGTTTCCGCCGATCACGGCAACGCGCGGGCCGCAACCGTCGTGCCGGCCTCTGCGCCAGGCAAGAATTCGCCCCAAAACGAACCAAGCCCGGCGGACGCGGACCGGACACGCGTCGCGGATTTGGGGTCTGCCCCAAGTTTGCGCGGCAACCACGCGGCTATCATGCAAGGACGCGACGAGCGGCAAGAGCGGGACGCGGAGGCGGCGGATATCCTGAACGAAAAGATCGACAAACGCACCGCCTCCGCGGCAACAGGCCCCCTTCCGCCTCCCCGTCCAGCGCAGCCCGGCGATATCGCGGTCGCCTTCGCCGATATGCCGATTCCGCCCGCTCGGCCGGCCTCACTCACACGCGTGGCCGCACTCGCGGCCGATCGGACGCAAGGCGAAGGTGGTGCACAGGCTTCCAAGAGCGTCATTAAGAACGAAACGATTAGTGACGCCGCCGCGTCAAGCGCAATTTCGCCCTTGGCACGCGCGGCAAATCTCCCCGTCGTGATCACCCAAGGGCCCAAGGATCGCGCCAGCGTGCCGAAGCAAGTGCTTGCGTTCGCATCGGAGACACCGGTGGAAGATCCGCGCGGAGCGGTGCCGAGCAAGACGCCGGGCGACACCATCAGCGGACCGGCCACGCAATCGTCTGTCGCGGCGCGCCTCGACCGGGCCAAGCTTCGCGGTCTCGCCGGCGATATTTCAACCGCAAGTTTCCCGGCTCAGTCAATCCTTGGACAGTCCTTCACTGGCCTGCGCCGGGCGGCCCGCAACATTCCCGATGCGCTTTCAAACAGGGCTTCGGCGGATTATGTCGCGGCCTTCAGGACCACGCCAAGCGATCTCGACCCCGGCCATTTCACCGGAGCGGCGACCAGGCCCCTCGCCCTCGCGCAAGGCTTTGTCCGCATCACGGAAAACCCGGTACCGATTCGCCGAAATTGAGCCTGGACAATTTTGGCGCGGCCGCTTCCGCGCCAAACGCGGCGATCCCAAGACCCTAGTCTAACCTGCAAAACCGCCGCGACGGATCGAAACGCTTTCGCCTGCGGCATCACGCGCAACAGTCCGCTCCCGCAAATCCAATGAATAGGGTCTTGCCATCGCTGCCGGCCTCCATCCGGCCGACAGCTTCAATCAGATTTCCACGGTTGATTCAAACCAAGATCACCCCGCTCTAAGTTGGCGGGTTGCCCGTTTCACGACGTTCGCGTGAACCTATGCGCCGCTGGCTTGCGACCCACGCGCCAGAAAATGGCGCTCGGCTGGATTATCAATGTCTATTTGGAGCCTCTTGCGGCCGGTTCGTTCGCGTCGTCGCGGGATCATGCCTCCGCGGCGGCAATCAACGACATTGGGGATCAATAACCCGGGAAGACGGAGGAACGTTTGGTGAAGGCGGCCCAAGACCTAAGCGCGGACCATTCGTCGCGGACGTGCGGAGCGTAGGGCAGAGCAGCTTTCACGCTTCGTTTCGCGGCGGTTTCCGCTCGACGTGGCGAAAGCTCCATTCAACAACCATGCCGACTCCGGTCTCACCGTGGACGACGATCTGGGCGCAACTGCGCGGCCCATCCGGCGCCGCGAAAAAAATGCTTTCCTCGATGCCTGCCGGCCCGGCAGTTGTTTCAAAAAGCCATCGTCTCCCGTTCGGCAAAATACAAAGCACGGCACGGCCTCCGCGAACCCGCTTTAGGCGCACGTTCGGATGGATGTGAAAGCGCAAGGCAACAGCGCGTGTCTCAATCGGCCCGCCGCCCCCGGCGGCGTGCAAACGATCGGTGCCCTCGAGCATCTTGCCGTCCCTGTTGAGCGTGATGCGGCGTTCGTGGATTAAGCCGAATCGCGCTTCGTAACCATTATGCGCGACAACCACCATTGTTCCCGAAGGCCGGTCGTGGCGCTCGACATCGACCTTGCTTGGACCCGAAACGGTCTGATCGCCGAGCCATTTTCGCAATCCAGCGTAAGAGGCGAAACGGCACGAGGAGGTGTCGTCGATGACGAGTGTCGAATGTGCCGCCGTCATGCGGGCCGCCTCGCGCGCCGGCGCGCGATTGGCATCCGGCGCGCCGCAATTGATGACAAGCCGCTGCGCACCAACCGAAAATTCGAAGGACGAACATCCAGCATGCGCGCGTTGGGAATAAATTTGTGGCGGCGGGCGTCCGGCATCGATCAAGGCAATGGCGTCCGCTGCCTCGAGGCGCTGATAGCCCGAGTGCCGCGCACTGGTGAGCGGCTGCGCCCGCACGTCGTCATAGGCGAGGATCGTCGCAAGCAGTTCGGGCGGCGTGACACCCATGCCGTTGAACAGGGCGAGCGTGCCGTCGCCATGCCGGAACAGACGCAGCATTGGCATCATGCGATCGATTGCGTTGAGGAGTTGCGCCGGGGGTTGCAACCCGCGTGCGGCATAGGCCTGCCGCAAGGGAAGCAAATCCGGAAGCAAGTCGAGCAAGATCTCCGGATTGCGGCTGACGTGGCCGCCGTCGGGAAGAATTTGCCGATCAAGCTCCTCGGCAAGCGGTTTCGTGCCTTTGCGGGTCAGATTGCGGGTGCCTTCCACGCAAAGACCGAATTCGGCGAGAGCGATCGCGGCTATGAGGCGCGGTTCGCCGGCGAGCCCCCCGGCGATCTTCTGCTCCAGGAAAACCTGGGTGCGGCCGAGACCTTTCATGAAGCGGCGGTAGAAGACGCGGTCGGCGCCATCGAGGATCACTGGCGATTGCGACAGAAAAGCAAGCATGCGCCGCGCTGCGACCTCGGGCTCCCATGCCGGAATTGAACTAGGATTGCCCGCCAAGCTCAAAAAATCATCGACGAGGACGCGGGCATTGGCGCGCGCCACGGCGGTGTCGGCGGCGCGCAGATGGCGGAGCCAGCCGAAACCCGCGAGAGCCCGCGCCCATGCGGCCGACCCCGGCTCCAGTTCAAACGGCGAGCGGCCGTGCGCATTGACGATCTTGCCGCCGAAAGCAAAATAGCCGGCATAGATGTCCGCCGCGAGGGTCGGGTCGCTGGTCCTTATGTCTTGCGGCGCAATCAAGAGCCTCTCCGGCCGCCGCCGCCCTAGCCCGATGGCGGCACGCGCGGGCGCACCGAGGCCGCGCCGCAAAGCCATTCCCGCGCGCGCCGCAAGGAGACCTGCGACGCGCAACCAGTCCTTGAATGTCGCATCGGCCAGGGCTCAACTCCTCGATTTCGCGTGCCGGCACGCAATGGAAGCGCGATGCGGCCAGCAACACTTTTTCCATGGCCGCACGATCGCCGGAAGCCCGGCGGTTCCCGCCTGGGGCATTGCGTTATCGATAAAATTCCTATCGGGTTTATTAACCGCGGCGCAACAAGCGGGCGGCGAAGAAACCATCGAGGCCGGAAAGCCGCGGCTCGGCAGCGGGAAGATGCGACGGCAATGTCCGCAATTCGCCGTTTTCGTTCAAGAGTTCGGGCAAATCGCCAACCTCGCCGGGTTCTATCGGAACCCGCATGACGCGGGGATTGCGGCCAAGAAGTGCCGCAATTTGCATTTCGTTTTCTTCGGGTTCAAGCGAACAAGTGCAATAGACGATCATTCCGCCCGGCTTCACCAGTTCGACGGCCTTGTCGAGCAGGCGTGTCTGAAGCGCCGCCAGCGCCACGAAATCGCGCGGTTTTTTAATCCAGGCGATATCCGGGTGACGGCGAATCGTCCCGGTGGCGAGACATGGCGCATCGACCAGAATCGCATCGAAAGGCCCCGTCTTAAGGTTTACGATATCGGCAACGACCATGCTGGCGCGCAAATTGAGCCGGGCAAAATTAGCGGCGAGCTTTTTCAACCGCTCGGCCGAGCGGTCTATCGCCGTGACCTCGGCGCCGGCCGCCGCGAGTTGCGCCGCCTTGCCCCCGGGAGCGGCGCAAAAATCGGCCACCCTGGTACCGGGCCCAACCCGCAAAAGCCTCGCCGGCAGAGCTGCCGCCGCATCCTGGACA
>DASYNQ010000416.1:0-3109 GCA_036008425.1 Methylocella sp.
CGCAATATTAAACCGCAAAATTAAACCGCAAAATTAAAAGGAATTGCAACATGAGAAAGAGATTCTTGATTGCCGCGGGCTTTGCTGTCGTCGCGGCCGTGGGTTGGCCGTTGCTGGATGTTGCGGGGGCGCAGACGTTGCCGCCTGCTGCTCCGGTCCACAATTTGAGCGAAACCAAACCCCTGCCTGGGGCTCCGAACCTCAACCCGACAAGCAGGGGTCACACCGCCCATATCATGTCGACGGTGCAGGGGGCCCGCGCGCTCGCAAAGGCAAGGGCGCTGGCCCCTTTCGCCGGCGGCCCGCTCGTTTACCACGGCGGACCGATCATGCGGAGGGCCACGCTTTACGCCATTTTCTGGATTCCGCCGACGTTGCAGACCGGCGGGCCAACCGGCATGCCGGTGGCCTACCAGAACTTGCAGACGAGACTCCTGGCGGACTATACGGCGAATGGGATCGACAACAACAACACCCAATATTACGAGATCATCGGGGCCACTAAGACTTACATCCAAAACGCCGCGGGTGTCATCCTGACCAACGGCTTCGCAGGCTCTACCGTCGATAACGCGCCATATCCGGCCTCGGGCTGCTCTGATGCCCTGACCCCCGGCAACTGCATCACCGACGCTCAGATCCAGGCGGAGATCCAGCGGGTGAAGGCGCTAATGGGCTGGACCAGCGGGCCCAACAAGTTGTTTCTGCTCTACACATCCAGCGGGGAGGGGTCGTGCTTGGGCGCGATCTGCGCTTATACGGATTATTGCGCCTACCACGGCTTTATCCCCACGTCTCCTCCTATCATCTACGCCAACATGCCTTTCGGCAACCTCAGCGTCTGCCAGGTCCCCGGCACGCCGTCGCCAAACGGCAATGCTGTGGCGGACGCCGTAACGGACGTCGCGAGTCACGAGATAACCGAGGCGATCACGGACCCGATGCTGAACGCTTGGTTCCGTGACAGCGACGGCTTTGAAATCGGCGACATTTGCAATTTTAATTATGGCGCGAACGGCTGGGAGGCGGGCCTTGCGAACCAGCAGTGGAACGGCAACTTCTACGAAGTGCAGCAGGAATTCGACAATCACGCCGGCGGCTGCGTTCAGCTTGGCCCCTGAGCCGTCGGGACGCCGGAGCCAGCGTCATGTGAATTTTCTTGTTTCGCGTCGTGGGTCCGGGTGACGAGACCCACGACGCTAGCCGTTCGGAATCAGCGGAAAGGACATCGTTCCGCACTCGCCTAGAAACAGCGGATTTCGGCCTCGGCCTCAGCCCGGCGCAAATCGGCCAGCATGGCCTTCAACTGTTCGCTCGCACGAAACATGGTCCCGATCTGACCTCGCGCCTGATTCAGGCTCGCCACGGTTTGCGCGGCCACATAACGGTCGTAGGGCAGCAACGATGCAATGACATCGATCGAACAGGAACAGCGCCTCAGCATATCGGGGATTTCGCCATTAGTCTTCATGCAGACGAAAACATAGTCGGCGCGCGCCTCGGTGGGGTAATCGTTGGTGCCCCCCAAGGCTAGGGACGCGGCAAGGATCAAAACGCAAGCGCCGGCGATCTTCATTGCTTTCGTCTCTACTCATTGGACCAGTGACGATGAGTTATGTCGAGAACCGGCGTGGAAGACTGACCGAGAACCTTGAGGCGGCGGCGCCGGCAAAAGCTCGGCTCCAATCGTTATCCCCAGATTTCTTTCATGCGCGAAGGGATGCGCCGCTCCGGACGCTACGACGCCTGAACCTATCAAGTTTTTGCATGCGCCAAAAGCACATCGATATAGGCGCCCGGGCTATGGCTGCGCGCGAAATCCTGGGCGCCCTCCGCCGCGCGCGCCTTGCAAGCCGGAAGACGCGGTATGAGCCGGCCGATGGCGGCGGCCAGCGCCTCGCTTGTGTGCGGCGCGAAAACCTCGCCTTCCGCTTGATTGTTCTCGACGCTAGTTCCGGCAAACGTGCCTCTTGATGCGACAATGGGACGCCCGGCGGCAACCGATTCAGTAAAAATGCCTGAGGCTCGCATGCCAAAGGTGACCGGGTCATGGGGCAGCAACATCACGTCCGTCCGGCCGGTCCAGGCGGTGTAGTCCTCGCTTGAAAGTACCCCTTCGAGGACGCGCACACCTTGCAACGCGCGCAAGGCGGCATCCGCTTCGATCGTTTGTTGTGTCCAGCCGCTGTTATGAATCTGGACGATGAACTCGGCGTCGAGCCCGTCACGCCGGCAAAGCTCGATCGCCCTGGGCAAGAGGTGAAAACCCTTATCGTACCTCGAATCACCGAAGAAACCCACGCGAACGGGGCCCTTCATTGTTCGTTGCGGTCCCGAAGCGTCAAAAGGGATCGGCAAAATGTGCGTCTGGAGGCCAAAGTCCTTGCGATACAGTGTCCGCATGGCCTCGTTTTCCACGGTAAAGAAGAGAACGCGGCCAATCAGCGGCGCCGCCAGCCTGAAGGCCGCGCGGTAGAATTTTTCCCCATGCACCGATACTGCCCCCCAGGACAGAAAGCTTGGCGGAAGCATCAAATTGCAGACGACGCGGGGAGCCCGGTCGCGCGGCATCGCCCGCAAAAAGCGAACCAGCCCCAAAATCTGGTTTTGCGTAATCGTCATTACAATCACGAGATTGTTCTTCTGCCAAACGTCCGCCGGCAGCGCTTCGAGATCCCGCTCGAAGGTTTCGTTGAGCGCCTTCCATGATTGGCGTTCAGAGAAGTAGGGTGAGCCGCCGGCCGGAGCGCCAAAAAACGCCGCGAAGGATCGCAGCCGCTTCTCGTTCCGCGAGAACAGCACGCACTCATAAGGCGAGCGGCTGAAATGCGGGATGGCGCCGATTTCGGCGGCGATCGACGGTTCGAGGCCGCTCTGGCCGAAAATGCGGTATCGCAATTTTCTCCGCGCCAAGGCCTCGGACACCGCCTTGTCGAGCATGTAATGATGCCCTACTTTGTTCACCAATCCGCTGTCGATGAGGATGAGTTCCAAACGCTGCCTCCTCAACCGGACGATTTGTTGGCAAACCACCCCATGATGGTCAGGCGCCAATGTTCCGCTTTGAAGGCCTTGGTGCCGAAAATCGGCGCGATGCACATCGGCCAAC
>DASYNQ010000417.1:0-4732 GCA_036008425.1 Methylocella sp.
GTCGGAGCCCTATTTCCCGAAGAGCTTGCGCCGGCGCGCGATCGGCAAGGCGGTCGCCTTCGTCGAGGAACGGCTGAATGGCGAGGACGGGCTCGGCGCGATCTATCCGGCGATGGCCTATTCGGCGCTGATGTTCGACGCGCTGGGCTACTCTCGGCAAGACCCGAGGATGGTCCAGGTCCTGAATGCGATCGACAAGCTGCTCGTCGTCCACGAAGACGAGGCTTATTGCCAGCCTTGTGTCTCGCCGGTGTGGGACACCGGGCTTGCCTGCCACGCGCTGATGGAAGCCGGGGGGGAAGCAATGACGCCGCGTGTTCGCGCCGCGCTTTCCTGGTTCGAACCCCGGCAAGTCACCGGTGTCGCGGGCGATTGGGCCGCGCAGAAACCCCATGTCCGGCCGGGCGGGTGGGCGTTTCAATATGCCAACGCCCATTATCCCGACGTCGACGATACAGCGGTTGTTGCGATGGCGATGGACCGCGCGGCGGCCCATACACCGGAGTACAAGGGCGCGGTCGCGCGCGCGCGCGAATGGATCGAAGGCCTGCAAAGCGCCGATGGCGGCTGGGGCGCCTTCGAATCCGACAATGACCGGGAGTATTTGAATTACATCCCTTTCGCCGATCACGGCGCGTTGCTCGATCCGCCGACCGCGGATGTGACGGCGCGCTGTCTTTCCATGCTGGGCCAGCTCGGCGCTCCGGCGGGCAATCCAGCGGTCGCGCGCGGCGTCGAATACCTCCTTCGGACCCAGGAGAAGGACGGAAGCTGGTTCGGCCGCTGGGGGATGAACTACATCTACGGAACCTGGTCGGCGCTTTGCGCGTTTCATGCTGTCAAACGCGATCCGCGAAGCGCGGAGGTGCAACAAGCCGTCGTCTGGCTTAAAAGCATCCAGAACGCCGACGGCGGCTGGGGCGAAGGGGGCGAGAGTTATGCGACGGATTATGCTGGCTACCGTCCGGCGCCGAGCACGCCGTCGCAGACGGCATGGGGATTGCTTGGGCTGATGGCCGCCGGTATGGTGGATGACTCAGCGGTCACGTTGGGGATACGCTATCTTGCTCGGACCCAGGGGGAGGATGGACTTTGGAAGGAAGAGCGTTTTACCGCGACCGGTTTTCCGCGGGTCTTTTTTCTGCGCTATCATGGCTATTCGAAATATTTCCCGCTGTGGGCGATGGCGCGCTACCGCAATCTGAAGGAGGGCAACCCGCAACCGGTCCGCATGGGGATGTAAACGGCGCGCCAGTCATCGCCGTTACTGGCCTCAAGGCGGAAGCGTGGATTGCCGCGGGGCCGCGAATTCTCGCCCTGTCGGGTTGCGGCGATGTCTCGGGCCTTGCGCGAAGACTTGCAGCCGCCCTCACGAACGAGGCTTCCGCCATCATCAGTTTTGGCGTTGCGGGCGGTTTGGCGCCGGGTCTCGCCCCGGGAACAAGGCTTGTCGCCCGTTCGGTTGTCGCCGAGGACGGCACACGTTATTACGGCGATCCGGTTTGGTCGGAGCGGCTTTCCTGCGCCCTCGGCGGCGCGGAAATCGCCGACATAGCAGGTGTCGATCTTCCAGTGAGCGCACCTGCCGAAAGGCGCGCCCTGCATCTCAAAACGGGGGCCCTCGCCGCCGATACGGAATCACATGTTGCCGCCAGGGCCGCCGCCGCACGTAATCTGCCGTTTGCCGCTTTTCGCGTCGTGGCCGACCCCGCACACCGGCAATTGCCGCACGCCGCCTTGTTGGCGATGAGACCAGATGGCTCGATTGCCGTTGGCGCGGTCCTCAGCTCGCTCGTGCGAGATCCGCGCCAAGTCCCGCAATTAATGCGGACCGCCAACGATGCGCGCGCGGCCTTCGCGGCTCTATTCCGCGGCCGGAAGATGCTTGACGGAGCCCTCGGCTTCAACGATTTCCGCGAGTCTTTGCTCGACATGCCGGCTGAAGACGTAATCGGCGGGCCGCTGCCGGTCTAGCGGAATATCGGGCGCCATCGGACCGTCGACGCGAATGCCGCGCAAGGCCACGCCGAGAGCCCGCCAGGGATGGTTGAAGGCATCTTCGACGGCGGTCGCCTCGAAGCCGCAATGGACCATGCAGTTGGCGCATTTTTCGTAGTTGCCGGTGCCATAGGAGTCCCAGTTGGTTTCCTCCATCAGCTCCTTGAAACTGGCCGCATAGCCTTCGCCAAGCAGATAGCAGGGCCGCTGCCAGCCGAAGACCGTGCGGGTGGGATTGCCCCAGGGCGTGCACTTGTAGGTTCGATTGCCGGCGAGAAAGTCGAGAAAAAGCTTCGATTGGAAGAAGGGCCAGGGCCTGCCGCCCTTGTTGCGCGCGAAAATCTGCCGGAATAGGGCTTTGGTCTTCTCGCGATTGAGGAAATGTTGTTGATCCGGCGCGCGCTCATAGGCATAGCCAGGCGACACGGTGATGCCCTCGATGCCCAGCGCCGCCACGCTATCGAAAAACGCGGCGACCCGGGCGGAATCGGCATTGTTGAACAGCGTGCAATTGATGGTAACGCGAAATCCGCGCTCCTTGGCGAGCATCAAGGCCTCGAGGGCACGATCGTAGACGCCGGCCTGACAGACCGAGCGGTCGTGCATTTCCGCGTCGCCATCGAGGTGAATCGACCAGTTGAAGTAGCGGTTTGGCGTGTAGCGGTCGAGGTTTTTTGCAAGAAGAAGCGCGTTGGTGCAGACGGTCACGAATTTGTGTCTGGCGATCGCGCCCTTCACAATCTGGGGAAGTTCCTTATGCAGCAGCGGCTCGCCGCCGGCGACCACGACGACTGGCGCGCCACACTCGTCGATCGCCGCGAGGCAGTCGGCAAGCGGCAGGCGCTGGTTGAGAATCTTGTCTGGATAATCGATCTTGCCGCAGCCCGCGCAAGCGAGATTGCAGCGGAACAAAGGTTCGAGCATCAGGACGAGCGGAAAGCGCTTGCGTCCCGCCAGGCGCTGGCGCACGACGTAGGCGCCGATTTGAGCCATTTGCAGAATCGGTATTCCCAAAGCGTGCTCCTAAAAATTGCCGCCATCCACGGTCAGGCCGCGCAAGTCAATCGTTGAGTTCGGCCGGAAGCGTGAGTTCTACATGTTCCGCGACCCCAGGCAAATTTGCCAATTCGACTGGGCCGCGAGCCTATGAGGCTTCTAGCACATCCTCGACAGGAATCTCGGGCGCCGATCGCCAGCGGCAAGCCAATGGTTTTGGCGCCCCGCAACACACCGGGTTCGAGTGCCAAAATTTGGCCCCGGCGCCGATTTCGCGCAACCAGTTCGAATTCGAGCCGTTCTTGCCGCCGGCCTGGCCGGTCACCGCGATCGAACTCCCTTGTTGCACATACCGCTCCCCTTGGCTATGAACTTTCGACACGATTGAACAATGTAGCAGCAAGGACCGGAAGTCCAAGCGCGGCGGCTTCGTCCTCGACGGAGCGGGGCAACACTGTGGGTTCAGCGCAACGGCACTTCCGCCACACCGGAACATTTTTCCCGGTTTGGGTTCCCCCGAACAATCCTTACTTTATGTGTTAATGGAACTTTATGTGTTAATGGAGCTTTGGCTGACTTCTCTTCCGATTGGCGGTAGCAGAGCATGGCAAAATCCACGGAAACTCCGGTAATACCATCATTTGAGAAACCAATCGCCCCTGATCCCATCGCAAGATCCATCGTCGCGATCGTAGGGGCCTGTAGCCGTTTCCGATGGACCGTGCTTGCCTTGGCAATCTTGGTGACCATTGCCTCGGGTTATTATACGGCTACCCATTTCGCCATGAACACAAATACGAACGAGTTTATTTCGGCAAGATTACAATGGCGGCAAAATCTAATCGCGTTGGATAAAGCATTTCCCCAGCGCGACGATCAAATTGTCGTGGTCATCGATGGCGCAACGCCCGAGCTTGCCGAGGCGGCGGCGCAATCGCTGACCGATAGGTTGAAGCGCCGTCCCGATCTCTACCAATCGGTGGTGCGTCCAGACGGCGGCTCTTATTTCAATCAAAACGCACTTTTGTTCCAACCGGTCGCCGATCTTCAGCGCACGATCAAGGAACTTTCCCATGCGCGGCCGTTTCTGATGGCGCTCGCGTCCGATCCGAGTTTGCGCGGGATTGTAAAGGCTGTTTCTTTTATCAATCAGGGCGTCCACGCGCAAGCCGGGACGCTCGATGATTTTGATCGCCCGATGGCCCTGCTTGGCGATGCCTTCGATGGCGTGCTCGCCGGACGGCCGGTGTTCTTTTCGTGGCGCGGTTTGGTCGCCGAGCAACCGGCCGACCCGCGTGAATTACGCCGTTTCATCGAGGTTAAGCCGGTGCTCGATTACGCGGCGTTGATGCCGGGGGAGAGGGCGTCCGATTTCATCCGCCAGAGCGCGGGCGATCTTGGGATTTCCCCCGAGTCCGGGGTAACAGTGAGATTGACTGGCCTCGTCCCGATGGCCGACGAAGAATTCGGGAACGTCGCGGATGGCGCCGGGCGCAACGCGGCAGTGACCGCATTGATCGTTCTTTTAATTGTCTGGAGCGCCTTGAAATCGGCCCGTATCGTTCTCGCGGTCGCCTTGAGCGTCGTCGCCGGTCTTGCCGCCACGGCCGCCGTTGGACTCATGATGGTCGGCGCGTTGAATTTGATTTCGGTCGCCTTCGCGGTGTTGTTCGTCGGCATCGGGACCGATTTCGGCATTCAGTTCAGCGTCCGATATCGTGCCGAACGCTATAAGGAG
>DASYNQ010000418.1:0-2172 GCA_036008425.1 Methylocella sp.
GAAAAGCCGGGGTGTCGCGATAAAGATCGCCGACGAGATTGGCCTCTGTTTGCACCTGATTATCGGTTTGCGCGAAATTCTGCCAAACGGCAACGGCTACAAAGGCGAGCAAGACGGCGTAAATGACGCCGACCGTCGCAAGGGTAAATCCCGATACGTCATTGTGGGCTCTGCGCACCCCATGAGGCAAAATCGAATGGGCCGCCAATAGGCCGAGCGCCGACAAGATCGCGCCAACGAAAATTGAAACGATCACCGCAAGAGTTGTCGGCAGGTCAGACAGCCAATGTGCCGCTGCTTCAAGCATTCAAGTCCCCCGAACGCTCGAAAAAGTCGAGCGCCAATTTCGCGCCATTTCAGTCTAAATCATCTTATTTGCAAGCTGCAGAGCAGTCAGATTTTGTTTCAGCGCGGGCCGGGCGCGCCGTATCATGGCCCGTGTGCAACGAAAGCAGATCTTGGCAACGATCGGAAATGTCATCTCGCCGACAACGTTCGCAAGCCTGCTGTTTTGCAAAAAATTGCGCTGAAGGAAAACCGGTCCCAACCGCATCACCCTTTGGGGAATTCCAAGCCCATTTCCCGGTAACGTTCCGGATCGTCGGCCCAGTGCTCGCGGACCTTGACGAACAGAAAAAGATGCACCCCTTGTCCGGCCGCCTCGATGATCTCCTTGCGCGCCGCGGTCCCGATCGCCTTGATCGTGCGTCCGCCTTCGCCGATCACGATTTTTTTGTGGCTCTCGCGCAGCACATAGATCGTCTGTTCGATCCGCGCCGAGCCGTCCGGCATGTCTTGCCAAAGCTCGGTTTCGACCGTCGACGAATAGGGGAGCTCATCGTGCAGGCGGTCGAAAATTTTTTCGCGCGTGATTTCGGCGGCGAGCAGGCGCAAGGGCATGTCCGAAAACTGATCTTCCGGATAAAGCCACGGGCCAGGCGGCATCAGCGCGGCGAGTTCCTGCTTGAATTTGGCGACCCCGTGGCCGCGCAAGGCCGAGATCATAAAAGTTTGCGCGAAGGGGAGCACGCCATTGAGCCTGGCGGCGAGTTCGAGAAGTTTTGGCGGGTCCACCGTATCGATCTTGTTGAGGACAAGAATCTTCTTGGCGGCGATGTGCGGCAGGCGGCCGAGAATGGCCTCGACCTCGGCGTCGATGCCTCTATGGACATCGACAAGCAGCGCAGCCGCATCGGCATCGCCGGTACTGCCCCAGGCGGCCGCCACCATGGCTCGGTCGAGCCGGCGTTTCGGCGCGAATATGCCCGGCGTATCGACGAAAACGATTTGGGCCTTGCCTTCCACTGCAATCCCGCGCACGGAACTCCGCGTCGTCTGAACCTTGCGCGAAACGATCGAGACCTTCGTTCCAACGAGGCAATTGATCAGGGTCGATTTGCCGGCGTTCGGGGCGCCGATAAGGGCGACGAAGCCGCAGCTTGTTTCGCCGCCGCGTCCACCGTTCACGAGGCGCCCTTTTGGACGTCCTGGGCGATGCTCTCGCGCGCGATGAAAGCCGCCGCCGCGGCTTGCTCGGCGAGGCGCTTCGCAAAGCCCTTCGCCTCGGCATTCCGGTAGCCGGGAACTTCGACGGAAATCGTGAATTCCGGCGCGTGGTCGGGCCCTGATCGCGCGGTCTCGCGATAGAGCGGCGTGGGAAGGCCGCGCGCTTGCGCCCATTCCTGCAGCGCGGTCTTTGGATCGCGCAACGGGCGTCCCGGCGAGTGCATCCGTTCGCCGAAGGCGGCGATCACGACGGCCTTCGCCGCCTCATAGCCCGCGTCGAGAAAAACCGCGCCTATGATCGCTTCGCAAACATCGCCCAAAATCGCCATGTTGGGGGTTCTTGTTTGCTTTTCGATTTCGCCAAGCCGGACGCAGGAGTCAACGCCCCAGGCGAGGGCGACCTCGGCGCAGCTCTCCTTGCGGACGAGGCCCGCAAGGCGGCGCGAGAGTTCTCCCTCGCCGGCCTCGGGAAACGCTTCGTACAACATCCCGGAAACGGCGAGACCCAATACGCGGTCGCCGAGGAATTCGAGCCTTTGATAGGTTTCGCGCTTGCTCCCCGCCGCCGCGCTAACATGGGTCAGCGCCGCCGCAATCAGATTGCGATCGGCGAAAACGTGCCCGATCCGCGCCTCGAGCGTTCTAACATCCTGGACTTGCCAAGCC
>DASYNQ010000419.1:0-3478 GCA_036008425.1 Methylocella sp.
GTCGGACGCCACGACGACGATGAGCACCGCCACCACGGTCTCGAGCTTGACCCGGTTGGCATAGCTTCGAAAGGTGGGATCGCTCGGCTTTACCTCAAGCATCGGCAAAAGGTGCCGTTGCAATCCGCCGGCAATGACGAAGATGCCGCCAAGCAAGGCAAGCTTGAGGATCAGCAGGCGTCCGTATTCCGTTCCGATCAAGCTCGATATATTACCGACAAGGTACCAGGTCAGCAGCGTCCCGCTCACCAGGATGACGCTCATCGCGACGATCGCGAGGCGCGAAAAGCGGCGCAGGATGACGGCGACCAATCGCCGCGTGTCGTCGGGGACTGATCCCGCTCCAATCAATAAAATAAGTGCGGGCAACCCGCCAAGCCAGACGCCTAACGCGAGACGGTGCGCAATTGAGGCGGAAAGACCCGCGATCTGCTGATCAAGCGTAACCGGATGGCTATTGAAGGGGAATGCAGCGAGGCCAATACCCGCAACCAGCGCGGCCACCAACAAAGCCAGGTTCGATGTCGATGATTTCTTGAGGGTGATCCAGGCAATAACGGCGGGGAGGCAAGCCGCCACGGCGCAACCGATTTCAATAATCGCTATCCGGCCGACCCCAGTCTTGAGGAGGAAAGTCCTAATGATCGAGCCATCAACCGAAAATCTTGCGGCTCCCGCGGCGTCGGCGGCGGCCCCAACCACACTCAGCGATGTCGCGACAGCTCCGGCAAAGGCAGCCACCACGACCGACAAAACGACCCGGCGGCGCCAAACGGACTTTCCTGCTGGCGCTAGGGCGTCGCGCGTATACCAGACCAACACCCCGGAACCCAGGACAATAGCCGCCGCCAAGGTTGCGATGGCGCGGACAATTGCAAAGGGATCAATCATGATCGCAGCCTAATTTATGGAGCCTTGACCGTGAAGGTAAGCTTGTCATCGACCGTGTGACCGTCGACGGACAACATATGATATCCGATGTTGACCGGGCCGGCTGGCAGATTGTCTGGAAGCGCGACTTTCAGAAGCCGCGGATCGGAACTGTCGCCCTGGCTGGTCAAGGGGATCTGCGCTCCATGCGCCGGGACGATCCACACCTTCGCGAACGCCGGTTCGACCCCCTCGTTGAACCATAACTTCAACACCTTGGGCGCCGTATCGAGCACCGCGCGCGCGGAAGGATCGGATTTAACGAGACGCGAATGCGCCGCGGCTCCGGAGATCCCGAGGCCAAACCCAATCAACACAACGACATAAACGAGCAGGGCCCGTCCTCTCCGTTCAATCGCGCGCCTCATCCGGCAACTCCATGTTTTTTTGGGTTTTCCTTGGCGTTCGGGATCGTCCTTCAGATGCCTTGCCACGCTTTATCGCGAATTCTTGGCGGCATGGATAGAGGTCATGTTGTAGCGATGCGGCAGAGCCCTACTGCTCCAAATCAGATTTCAATTGCCCGCATGCGAGCTTCCAAGGGCATTGGAGCGTGGCAAAAAAGTCATAGTGCGCATCGAAAGCAGCTTGGCAAGCACTGATCGTTTGACAAAGGGTCAATATCGCGTGAACCGTAGAACATAAAACTGGAGGGAAAGTTCATGACCGGTGCTATCAGAATTTGGGCCGCTGCTGCCATCGCAGCCCTCGCCATCACGCGTGCCGATGCCGCGGATTTGACTCCGACGCCGGAACCGCTTCCGCCGGCTCCGCCGATCTTCTTCGTCCATGTCGGCGCCCTGGGCGCCTTTTACTCGCCGCCCGACGCGCAGTCGACCGGTGGCGGGTTCTTGAAGGCAATACCGACCCCCCTCGGCACCGCAACATTAAATAACGTAGCTATCCCGCCCAGTTATACCGTCGGCTTGGAAGCGGGCTATTTCCTCACGCCCAATATCGCACTCGCAATCTCCGCCGGCGTGCCCCCACTCATGCATATCAAGGCGACTGTTTTCAATTTTACGAACGCCTTGGGAACGGACCTGTTGGGAAGCGTGCGCTTTGGGCCGCTCATGGGCCTCGTTCAATACCACTTCACTCAATGGGGTGCCTTTCAGCCTTACTTCGGCGCCGGCGCGGCCTACGTGGTGATGTTCGCCAATACCAGCGACGGCATTCTTTCGAATTTCAGCGTCGATCCGACTTTCTGCGCCGTTGCCCAAGCCGGCTTCGATTATATGCTGGATGGATTTGGCTTACCTAACTGGGGCGTCTTTGCCGACGCGAAAAAGCTGATTTACCTCAATCCCAACTTTCAAGGGAATCTCCTAAACACGAATATCCACATCAAAACCCTTGGTAAGATCGATCCCTGGATCGCGTCCACAGGCATCACTTTCAAATATTAGCCGAAGGCATTGCCCTGACTGCACTGCGCGACAAAAGAACGCTTCCACGGACTACGTGGGAGCGTTTTCGTTGGCGGGTTTTGGACCGCCGCGGGAGACGGCGACCTTGGCGGGGCGAAGCACGCGGTCGCCGATCGCGTAGCCATCCTCGACAACCTGCACGACCGTAGCATTCGGCGCCGTCTCATCAGGCACCTCGAACAACGCCTCATGGAGATTGGGATCGAACTTGGCGCCGAGCGGTTCGAGCTTCTTGACGCCGTATTTGCCAAGCCGCGACAGAAAGTCGCGCTCGGTCAGTTCAACTCCCTCGATCAAGGTTTTCAGTGCGGCCCCCGCCTGCTCGCGGGCATCCGGCGCTAGGCTCTCGACGGCACGCCGCAAATTGTCGGCGAACGTCAGCATATCGAGGGCAAACGAGGTCACGCCATAGGTTTTGGCGTCGGCGACCTCGCGCTCGGCGCGGCGGCGCTGGTTTTCCATCTCGGCGAGGGCGCGCAGGACCTTGTCTTTCAGCGCCGCGTTTTCGCGCTGAAGGTTTTCCAAGACAACGAAAGGATCCGGTTCTCCAGCTGGAGCTTGCGCGGCGGGGCCGGCGACCGCCGCGCCGGCATCGCCGGTGGCCTCGTCCGGGTCGATCGCGGCGGCTTCGTTTTCGGCTTTTTTTGAATCGTTCATGATCGCTCTTCGATAAATGACAAACCACGCCCGGATATCCGTTTTTTGGCAGCCAAAATCAAGTTCCCGTAGCGACCTTCGATGCGTTGCGCAAGATCGCGATCCCCGGAAGATGTCAGAACCCACTGTCCCTCATGACGGACGCTTCCTTGGCCGGGTCGAAAACGCCCAAAATTGCCCGCCGAATCGCTTCTTGCCTGTGCGCGGAAGTAATTTTCTCCCCGGTAAGGTCGGTCACATAAAACACGTCCGCCGCCTTTTCGCCGAATGTCGCGATATGGGCCGAGGCTATGTTCAGGCTGAGCCTGGACATAATCGCTGTCAATTCATAAAGCAGGCCAGGCCTATCGAGGCCGGTGACTTCGACCACGGTGAAGCGGTTGGAAAGCGTATTGTCGATCGATACTTCTGGATGGATGCGAAAAACATCGCGGTCCTCTCCGGCCTGCCGCGTCTTTGCG
>DASYNQ010000420.1:0-8209 GCA_036008425.1 Methylocella sp.
GCGCGGCCTCGACCGCGAGCTCAAGGAGATTTGCGTTGCCCCGCGCGCCTTCCATCAAGGCATCAAGCGCGCGCTGAACTTGGCCGGAATCGCGTTCGGCCCTCAAAGCGTCGAGCTTGGCGATCTGCCGCGCGCGAACGGTGGCCGTATCGACTTTCAAAATCTGAATATCCTCCTCGAACTCGGGTTTGAATCTATTGACCCCGACCACCGTTTCGATCCCGCTGTCGATGCGCGCCTGGGTCTTGGTGGCCGCTTCCTCGATGCGGAGCGGGATGCCCGTTTCGATGGCCTTCGCCATGCCGCCGATCGCTTCGATCTCCTCGATATGCGCAAAAGCCTTGTCGGCGAGCGCCGCGGTGAGCCTTTCGACGTAGTAGGAGCCGCCCCATGCATCTATGATGCGCGTGGTGCCGCTTTCGTGCTGCAGGAAAAGCTGGCTGTTGCGCGCGATGCGGGCCGAGAAATCGCTTGGCAGCGCCAACGCCTCGTCGAACGCGTTGGTGTGCAAGGATTGGGTTTGGCCTTGCGTCGCTGCCATCGCCTCGATCTGCGTGCGCACGATATTGTTGAAAACATCCAGCGCGGCGAGCGACCAGCCGGATGTTTGCGTGTGCGTGCGCAGGACGAGGGATTTTTCGTTAGCCGGATGAAAGCCTTGCATGAGCTTCGCCCAGAGAAGGCGGGCGGCACGCAGCTTCGCCACCTCCATGAAAAAATTCATCGAAACGCCGAAGAAAAACGACAGCCTCGGCGCGAAGCGATCGATCTCAAGGCCGCCCGCAAGTCCGGCACGGACATATTCAAGCCCGTCGGCCAGCGTGTAGCCAAGTTCGAGATCGGCGGTCGCGCCCGCCTCCTGCATGTGATAGCCGGAGATCGAAATCGAATTGAATTTCGGCATGTGCCGCGCCGTAAAGGCAAGAATGTCGGAAACGATCCGCAGCGACGGCTTCGGCGGATAGATGTACGTGTTGCGCACCATGAATTCCTTGAGGATATCGTTCTGAATCGTACCGGCGAGCTTGGCTTGCGCGACGCCTTGCTCCTCGGCCGCCACGATATAGAGAGCGAGCACCGGCAAAACCGCGCCGCTCATCGTCATCGACACAGAGATCTGGTCGAGTGGTATTCCTAAGAAAAGGCTCCGCATGTCGTAAATCGAATCGATCGCGACGCCGGCCATGCCGACGTCCGCGCCAACGCGCGGGTGATCCGAATCATAGCCACGATGTGTCGGAAGGTCGAAAGCGACCGAAAGCCCCTTTTGCCCGGCGGCGAGATTGCGGCGGTAAAACGCGTTCGACTCTTCGGCGCTCGAATAGCCCGCATATTGCCGGATGGTCCACGGCCGCTCGGCGTACATCGCGGGGTAGGGGCCGCGCAGATAAGGCGCGATGCCGGGGAAACCATCGGGGCAATCGAGCCCCGCAATGTCGCTTGCGCGGTAGACCGGCGCGACGCCGATGCCTTCCGGCGTCAACCAGGGCTCCGCGGGGATGTCCTCAAGTTGGATCGACGCCGGGGCAAACGGCAGCTTGGAAAAATCGGGAACGCAACTCATGGGGCAGCCTTCCGGGCGCCAAGCATACCCCGTAATTATAGTTTGGCGCGTGCGAAAAAGCCATCATTCGCGCCAAAGCCGCTTGTTTGTCTTTGCCGGTCAGCCTAGCCTTGTGGCCCGCCACGAACCGGCGCATTGCATCGTCGTTGATGACCAGCTCCCCGAGCCAGACCCCATCCCGAGCGTTCCGACAACCGTGGCGACCTGGCCGAAGCGTTGGAACGCCAAGTCCACAATGCCGCGTTGATTGATCTCGCCGGAGGCTTCCATTGGCGTGTTCCCGGCCGACCTGACGCGCCCGCCGGATACGGAAATCTTCCAATGATAGTCCCTGTCGCAACTTCCTTGCCGCGTGACGATATCGACAGCGTAGATGCCGTCATGATTTTGCCGCATTGCGAACCCGCCTTGCGCATGCGCCGCGCCGGCAATGCCAATGAGCGCGGCGGTGAGTCCCGAATATCCTGCCGACGTCATCATATTGTCCCTTCCTGACTTTGCATCCCCTAGCTCTGCCGTTCGCCGAGGGCTAAAGAGAGTGTATCTTCTAGAATACTCAGAGCATCGGCGCCAGCGCAAATAAATTCGGCCACCCCTGCCTCCCGTAAAGCCGTTGCCGTCGCTCCCGGATCAAGCCTCGCTAGGTAAACGCGCGCCGCTCCGGCGCCGAGCAGCGCCCGCGCGGCCTCGAGCAGAGTTTGCATTGAAACCGCCTGTGGCGTGCAGATGCAGGCGATCTTGCAGCCGGAAGCGCGGAACGCATCGGCCGCCTCTTGCGGCGTCTCGAAGCCCTCATAACTCACAGCCTCGATCCCCGCCGCCGCGAAAAAATTCACGGCGAAAGCGGCAGCCGCCGCGAAGCCTTGGGGCTTCCCGAGATTGGCGAGAAATATTTTTGGCCACTCCCCGGTCTTGCGGAATTGTTCATCCGAAGCCGCGCGCAATCTCTCGTAAGGCTCCGCGTCGCGCCGCGAGGGCAGGGGAACGTAGTCTCCCGCCGCTGGACTCTCGTTGGCCCCGACTGGCGTTGGTTCGAGCACGTTGACCGGCGCTTCGGCAAGGTGTGGAAACGCGCTCGTCCCGGTGATCGAGAGGGTGCGTTGCGCGATGGCCTCGCGCCGCGCCGCCGCCGCCGCGGCGATCACCGTTTGCGGCACGCCAGCGCGAAGAGAAGAGATCATGCCGCCGTGCGCCTCGAAATCTTGGAACAGGCTCCACGCGCACTTGCAAAGCTCCTCCGTCAGGGCTTCGAAACTTCCGGCACCGGCCGCTGGATCGGCGACTTTCGAAAGCTTCGCCTCATGGATCAAAATAAGCTGCGTGTTGCGCGCGATGCGCCGGGCGAAATCGTCTGGCAGGCCGAGCGCCAGAGTGAAGGGCAAGACGGTGATCGCATCCGCGCTGCCCACGCCTGCGCAAAATACGCCCATCGCCGTGCGCAAAATATTCACGAACGGATCGTATTTCGTCATCATCCGGAAAGCGGTCTCGGCATGAACCCGCATCGGTTTCGGCGTCAGGCCGCAGGCTAACTCAACGCGCGCCCAGAGAAGGCGCAAGGCGCGGAATTTAGCGAGAGACAAAAATTCATCGGCGTCGGCGGCGAGAAGAAACGCTATCTCGCTCCGCGCATCTTCAAGCGAAAGACCATCGGCTTCAAGCAGCCGGAGATATTCGACTCCCGTGGCAATCACGCAGCCAAGTTCTTGTGCTTCCCCCGCGCCTGCTTCGTGATATGGCCGCCCGTCGGCGAGAAGCAGGTGCCCGGCAAACCCCGCGCCGCGCAAGAGTTTGTGCATCTCCGCTACGCCGCGCCCGTGGGGCAAGATGCCGGTCCGCGCAAGATTCCCCGCCGGATCATGGCCGAAATCAACGTCGAGCGCGGCCGAAGTCAAACTGCGGGTTCGCGCCATCGAAGCAAAGGCGGGCGCGATGTCGAGGGCACACGGCCCGGCATCGAGGCGTAGCGATATGAGATCGAGGTCGATCCCGGCAAGCGCGGCATCGAGATCGCGCTCGCCGTCGATCCACACGCCAAAGCCCCGCGCGGAATGCGCTTGCGAAACGGTGAGGGTGAGCGCATCGGCGCCCCCAATGAGGTCGGCGCGGGCCATTTGGTTCGCTGTCTCGGGCTCGGGATGATCCATCCGTTGCGAGATTGTCCACGCGCCCGGCTTTTGCCGCAGTGCCCGCGCACTTTCCTTTGTGGGGCGTTGATAAAGCGGCGCGATCTTCATCCCTTCGAATGTCGTCGAGACAAGGGATTCAAAAGGCCGGCCGTCGAGCACGCGTTCAACGAGTCGTCGCCAATCCGCCTCGCTGGCGGGCGGGAAAGTGTCAGCAATGCCAGCCATGCGCACTCCCTGTTATCATGTATCTGAGATCGAGTCGCGAACGCCCGCCAGCAGCCGAGCGGATTGGACAACATCGTCCCGTTTGCCGCTAGAAGGTCCAGCCTTCTTTTTCCATGAATTGCTCCAGCGATAGGCACTTGACGTTGAAGTGCTGGCAGATATTCGGAATCTTGGCTGCGTTCAGCTTTAGCGTCTCCATCGTCACGACAGCGCGGTCTTCGACGGCGGCCTTGGCGATGACGAACGGATCGGCGTTGCGCCCGCCCTTCAGAATCTTTTGCTGCTCGATGTTTTGCTGAAAGTGACTGACGGCATAGATGCGAGTGACGAAAGCGCCTTCCACGGCCGTCGGCGTTGCGAACAGGTGACGGTTCTCAAGTGCCCAAGCGCGCAGGCTTTCCGTCGGCCCGTCTTCGATCTCTCGATAGGCTTCCCGCGTCGATGCGATCTGGCCGTCCGCGACCAAAGTATCGAAGCGTTCCCAAAGGCTGGGAAATCGGCTGCGGTAGAAATTCTTGAATAGGACGGAGAGAGGGGAGTTGTCGAAGACGTAGCTCATTGGCTACTCTTCGAGAAATACTCTTCCAAGGCGCTGAGGTTTTTCGGCTTGGTGTCCAGATATTCGGCGAGCTGGACGTCGTCGATCCGGTGCTGGTGATACTGATTGAACGCGAGAGCGATGTAGTCGCGCCCGAGGTACGAAATTTTGTTCCAGTAAAAATCGCCGCCGCCGCCCGGATGGCGTTGCTCTGCCCACTCCCGGACGGCCCGTATGTAGTCCGCCTGCTCGATCAGTCCACGGTCGAGAAACTTACGGTAGATAACCTCGCGGCTGACATGAAAGCGCGCCGCCAAGAGTTCGGCGGTGTGCACGGACGGTTCGTGCCCAGCAAAGGTTTCCGCGAACGCGGTTTCGGGGACCAGGAACCGGGCGGCGAAGCGATTGCACAGAATTTCGATCCGTTTTGGAAGGTCGGGCAGGGCCGGGATGTAGCGGTCTTCGAGCGTGTCGATCCCGCTCGTATGAAACAGCAGATGTGCGAGCTCGTGAAACAGCGTGAATATTTGACGGGTCTTGGACGAGCTGTTGTTGACGTAGATGATTGGGAACACGTCATCATAGAGGCTGAAGCCGGAGTACCCCTCGACGTGGAACGCGTCCTTGAACACGAACACGCCGGCATCGGTGAGCGTTTTGCGCCACGCCTTGAGCGCTGTCTCATCGTCTGGCCACGCGTATTGATCACGCAGCGTCACCCCGAGGTAGTCGCGCACCTGCGCGGCCATGGCATCGACGCCGACATCATCGCGGAAACTAAGGTCACGGGTGATGAGACGCGGTGACGGGTTGCGGTCCTGGCTAAGCTCTGCGAGGTTGAGCTGCAGGGCCTTGCCCTTACGCAGTAAGAAACCGACCTGGCGCGGGATCTGGTCAAATTCCGCATCGGGCAAGGTACGGAAGGACTCCCGGATCGGCGGAAGACTCGGCGGCTCGGGGAAAAAGAACACCGCGACTGGCAGCTTTAGCTCGTCCGCAAGCCGTTCGAGCTGCGGGTAAGTCGGCGACGCGTCGCCGGCCTCCCAGGCGGCAATGCGGTTGAATTTTTTGCTAGCCTCCTCCAGAGTGAGTCCGGCGCGTTTGCGAGCCCACGCAATGAGATCCGGGTTGACCGGAATTTCTTCTCTAGCCATGGGGCGCTCTGGGCGTCGGGAGCCACGAAATAGTGTTGTGGCTCATATCGCAAAGCCGCGCAATGTCGGAGCAGTTCATCCCGGTCGCCCGCGGGATAGCGCCGCGCAAATCTTCATCGACCGTGCCAAGCGGCACGCCACGTCTTGTGGGCCGCTTAGATGATCTTTTCAATACGCCGGTCGGGCACAAACCATAGGAGCGCGACGGCAATATAGAGCGCGATCGCGATCCACGGTTGAACAAAGGCAAGCAGAATCGCCGCGGCGTAGATCGAGAGTGAAAGCTTGGCTTTCAAATCGCTTCCGACGGCGCGCGCCAAGGTCGAATCCGCGCCGTTGCACGCAATAAGCATCCGCTCCAACAAAAGATAGCCGATCGCGGCCATCGCAAGAACGAGTCCGTAGGCCGCTGTCGGCAGCGCCGCGAAACCGGTCTCGTCCATCCAACGGATCACGAACGGCACCAGGGAAAGCCAAAACAACAAGTACATGTTTGCCCACAGCGACCGTCCGTCGACCCGCTGGCTGACCTGCAGCATGTGGAGGTGGTTGTTCCAAAAGATGGCAACATTGGTGTAGCTCAGCGCATAGGTGATGAACACCGGCAGGGTTGAGGCGAGCGCGGCAAAGTCAGTGCCAGGCGGCGCCTTCATCTCCAACACCATAATGGTGATGATGACGGCAATCACCCCATCAGTGAAGGCTTCTAGCCGGCCTTTGTGCATTACTGACCCCTCTCGCCCAGAATGGGCACGCCCAACACACTTCCCGCGCCGCGCAACGCCTTATCGAGCGAGGCAAGCGGCACGCCGCGCCGCCGCGCAACCTCCCCATTGCCGTTCGCGACGCTCCATGGTAGCTGCCGTCATGCTCGAAGGTCTGCCCCCAAATGGCGCTACGCATGTCATGCGTCTTTGCTGTGACGAGGCGGCGGCGCGCAGGATCGCCGCCATCGTTGTCGAGACATTCGACCCGGCCACGACCGCCGCCGCGGCCTTCGGGGAGGCGCCGGACCCAAGTGATTGGAACAAGGGTCCCTGGATCGTCGAGGCCTATTTTGGCAACCCCCCTGACGAAGTAAATGTTCGCGCTCTCGTCGCCGCCGCCGCGGGTGACGCCGCCGCCCGCGCGGCAACTTTTGGCCGCGTCGATGAACGGGATTGGGTTGCCGCTTCCCTCGAAGGGCTAAAGCCGGTAAGGGCGGGACGCTTCGTCGTTCATGGCGCGCACGGACGCGACGCGGTCAAGGCCAACGACATCGCAATCGAGATCGAGGCCGCGCTTGCCTTTGGCACCGGCCACCACGGTTCGACTCGCGGCTGCCTCCACATGCTGGATCTCGTGGCACGCAAGCGGCGGCCCCGCGCCATCCTCGATCTCGGCACCGGCTCCGGCGTCCTTGCCATCGCGGCGGCCAAATTGTTCAAGCGCAAAATTCACGCCGGGGATATCGACAGTGTTTGCGTGAAAGCGGCCGCCGCCAACGCAAAACGCAACCGCGTCGCAAGCTTTCTGCGTCCGGTCCGGGCCGAAGGGGTGGCGCATCCGGTGTTGCGGGCAGGGGGACCTTACGATCTGGTTTTGGCGAATATTCTCGCGCGCCCGCTGCGCGATCTCGCGCCGCAAATCGCAAGATTAGCGGCGCCCCGCGCGGAGATTATTCTCTCCGGTCTCATCGGGCGCGATGTTCCGGGCGTCGTCGCCGCCTATCGGAGGCAAGCGATGGCGCTGGCGCGGCGGATCGACATCGACGGCTGGGCGACATTGCTCATGCGACGCGGCGGCGGCCGGCGCGAAAACCTAAAGTGTCTTCATCCGCGCAACCGTTAGGCGCAGACGTGCGATCGTGAGGCCACGCAACCCAGCGACATCGAACCCCAACACGATGACGGCGTAGACAGCTACGCCGGTGGCAATTTGTTCGACAAGTGTCGTAAGTCCTGCCTCTTGGCCACGCATCGGCAGAACGATCGCGGACATCAAGGCATTGGCGAAAACCGTGACGGCGAGATCGCGTGGACGCGGCCATTGCCGTTTCGCCCGGCTTGCGAACCCGATCAGCACAATGAGCGCGGCCAGCATCGCGCCCGCCTGGGCGATGGCGAGGCTCGACGCGCCGGCATCTTGTGGCAAAATTAACAACAACAGAGCATCGGTGGCGCAAGCCGCCAAGGCCGCGACAATCAAGGGCGCGGTTTTTTTCTCGATCTGGAAAACCGGATTTATGGCGAATTGAATCATCGCCATGCAGAAGAGGCCGGTCATCATCAGAGGCAAGAGCAAGTCGAAATGGCCCCGGAATGCCTCCGGCACGGCCAGTTGCTCAATCGAAGGAAGGGTCAGCCATAGCCCCGTGCATGCCGGCAAAACCATGGCGATAACGATCGTCATGTTGCGGGCGATCTGCCGCCTCGCCTGGAACGGGCCGTGCAATTCGTGTGTCGCGACCGCGATCTGGAACAACACAATATCGAGGGCCGAGCCGATCGCCTGGATCGCCTTGGTTCCGAAATCATAGGCCAAGGAAAATTGTCCGGTTTCGGAAAATCCATCGAGGATCGCGAGGATCGAGCGATTCGCAAGAGGGATCGCAAGGTAA
>DASYNQ010000421.1:0-3733 GCA_036008425.1 Methylocella sp.
GGTTTCGCCGATTTCGCTCAAGCAGCGGCTTCTCGAACATATTGGGCAGGAGATCGCCTTCGTCAAAGCCGGCAAGCCCGCCGCGATCTGGGCAAAGTGCAATGCCCTCGTCGATCCCGAGATCATCGACGCCCTCTATGCAGCGAGCAATGCGGGGGTAAACATCGACCTTGTCGTGCGCGGGATCTGCTGCCTCCGGCCGGGCGTCGAAGGGCTGTCCGAAAACATAACGGTTAAATCGATCATCGGCCGGTTTCTTGAACATGCCCGGGTTTATTGCTTCGGCGGCGGCCATGCTCTGCCGCATCCCAAAGCGCATGTCTATATTTCGTCGGCCGACCTGATGCAGCGCAATCTCGACCGGAGAGTCGAGGCGCTGCTGCCGATTCTCAATCCGACCGTGCATGAGCAGATCCTTGATCAAATCATGGTCGCCAATCTGATCGATAATCAGCAGAGCTACCGGGTCCTGCCGGACGGTTCGAGCGCGCGCATAAGAGCGCCTGAAAACGAAGAGCCGTTCAACGCGCATTCCTACTTCATGACCAACCCCAGTCTGTCCGGCCGTGGAAAATCCCTCAAACATTCGAGTCCGAAAACCCTCCTTAAACGGCTGGATGGGCGCTAGAGCGCTTCCCGATCATGTGGAATTACGTGATCGAAAAGGAATCGCTCAAATTCAAAGAGGTGAAGCATGTCCTTATCGAAAAAGTCGAGCAACTTTTTCGGGACTTGCTTTCAGGGCTCGATGTCCGAAAATCGCCAAGAGGCCGCGCCGCCAACGAGGTCAAAGGAGCCCGTCGCGATCGTCGACGTCGGGTCGAACTCGGTTCGTCTTGTTGTCTACGAATGTTTGAGCCGCTCGCCCCGCCCGATTTTCAATGAGAAATCGCTGTGTGCGCTCGGCAAGGGCGTGGCAACCACCGGCCATCTCCCGAAAGCCGGCGTCGAAAAGGCGCTCGCGGCCCTGCGCCGCTTCCGGGTCTTGAGCGATATCATGGGCGTGTCGGTCTTGCATGTTATTGCAACCGCCGCCGCCCGCGATGCTTCGAACAGAGCCGAATTTCTTGCCGCCGCGGCGGAAGCGATCGGCGCCCCGGTGACGCTTCTATCGGGAGACCGGGAGGCGGAGCTTTCGGGCCTTGGGGTCATCACCGGCATCAACCGCCCGGATGGCGTCGTCGGCGATCTCGGCGGCGGCTCGCTCGAATTAATCGACGTGATAGGCGCGCACGCGGGCGAAGGCACGAGCCTGCCGCTTGGCGGTCTCACCCTGATGGACGCCTCGGGACGGTCGCCGCGCGCGGCGGTCAAGATTGTCCGCGAGGCATTGGCCGCGTCGCGCATCGCCGAACGGCTCGCAGGACGCACTTTCTACGCCGTCGGCGGTACCTGGCGGGCGCTCGCCAAGCTGCACATGAGCCAACGCAATTATCCGCTCGCGGTGACCCACAGCTATGTCATCCCCGCCCTCGACGCCGCCGATTTCGCGGGCCTCGTCGAACGGGCGCCTACCGAAACGCTGATTTCGATCGACGCGGTCAGCGCGGCGCGCCGCCCGCTTCTTGCCTATGGCGCCGTCGTGCTCGACGAGATCATTCGCCGGGCGCGGCCGCGCGAAGTCATGATTTCGACGACCGGCGTGCGGGAAGGGCTGCTTTATGAAATGCTCGACACGGAGCAGCGCCGGCAGGACCCTTTGCTAGTCGCGGCGGCGCAATTCAATCGCCTCTTCTCCCGCGCGCCCGGCCATGCCGGGGACCTCTGCGATTGGACCGGCGGATTCATCAAGTCCATGCATGTCGACGAAACCTCGGAAGAACGCCGGCTTCGCCATGCCGCTTGCCTTTTGTCCGATGTCCACTGGCGCGCGCACCCAGACCACCGCCACGAGGAAAGCATGAACATCGTCGAAAACGCCGCCTTCCTCGGCGTTGATCATCCAGGCCGTTGCTTTCTCGCCCTCGCGGCATCCTATCGCTATCTGGGGGTCGATGCAAACATCAGTCCGCAAATCCGCGCGCTGGTTTCCGCGCGAATGCTCGATCGGGCGCGCATTGTCGCCGCCGCTATGCGCGCGGCCTACGTTATTTCGGGCGCCATGTCCGGAGTCCTGCCCTTGACGCCCCTGACTTGCGTTAAGACAACATTGATCTTGACCTTGCCGCGAGATCTTGCCGATCTCGCGAGCGAACGGCTGCAAATTCGTTTGAAACAGCTCGGGCGTCTGATCGGATGCGAGCCGGCGATGACCATCGCGGGGTGAACTTCGAGCGAGGGACTTCGCTTGCTATACAAGGGTCATGGGGAACGACCGTTGGTTCCATTTACGGTTCGTCGCAATGCGCCGTCAGCCCTTGCCTCTCTCAAAGACCGGCAAGACTCGCACCGGCTACGAGTGCGCGGCCCGGCACCGCTGATTCAAACAAGGTCAACTTGATGTCATGTCGCAAACTATATAGCTTGTCGCCCGTAAGCGGGTGCAAAAATCTTATCCGTCGCAAAGGGAGGAACGAGATGATCAAGAAAGCGCTAGTGATCTTATGCGTCGTTGGAGCGTCTGCTTTGGCGGTCTTTTCGGTGACCGAACCGGTCCAAGCCAAGGATGCAGGAGATTGGACATGCTCTGATTTCCTTAAGCTTTCAAATGCCGCAAAATCGCGTGTTGTTTACTATATGGTGGGCCTCAACAAAGCCCAAATGAAGGAGTTCCACGATATTTCCGCCAAGGATTTTGATGTTCCGGTTTCAAAGGTTGTTCAGCATTGTCACTCGAACCTGCCAGATAACCTCTGGCAGGCGATCGCTGATCACTTCTATTGGCACGCTCAGCAAATGCCGTAGGTTTGATTTACTCAAGCATTGTTTTTGAGCCGGTCTGACACGGGACGGGAGCGTGCCGTTGACGATGTGATACAAGAGCGCTTCCCGATCACATGGAATCATGTGATCGAAGGGGAACTGCTCGATTCCAAAGAGTTGGAGCATGTCCTAATCGAAAAAGTCGAGCGGCTTTTTCGGGACATGCTCTGATGGTCATCGGGAATGACGATTGGTTCAATTTTTGAATTTTGCTGTCCTTTTTGAAAGACGAAAATTCGAGAAAGGCACCCATACCATCCATGAGCGATGGTATTGCCACGCGATTTATAAAGCGCCTTTCTCCGGCGGCGTCGCGTCACGCCATTCGAGCGGGAGGACTTTGCCCTGCTCGACGGTCAGGGCGAGGCGCCCATGCTTCAGTTCGAGCGCCTTGGCACCAAAAAGCTCGCGCCGCCAGCCGGTCAGTGCCGGGACCTTGGCATGATCGTCGGCGGCGATCGCCTCGAGATCATCGACCGTCGCAATCATCTTCGCCGCGACCCCGTGGCTCTCGCTGACATGACGCAAGAGCACGCGCAAAAGCTCGACCGTCGCGCCATTGCCGCCATTTCGCCGGTCGCGCTCTATCTTCGGCAGGGTCTTGGGGTCCCGCGCGAGGCCGCGTTCGACGGCCGCCACGATCTCGGTGCCGGCACGCGAACGCTCCATCCCCCGCGGAAAGGCACGCAGATTGCCCAAGGCCTCGGCCGTTTTCGGCGCGGCGAGCACAAGTTCGATCAAGACATCGTCCTTCAAAACCCGCGAGCGAGGCACGTCGCGCGTCTGCGCCTCGGCCTCCCGCCAGGCGGCGACCTCCATGAGCACCGCGAGATCGCGCGGTTTGCGGACCCGGTTGCGGAACCGCTCCCAG
>DASYNQ010000422.1:0-4471 GCA_036008425.1 Methylocella sp.
ATCCAAGATAGCTGAGCGCGAGGCCCGCCGCGATGAGGAAACCGACATAGCCGAGACTGGTGCGGATCGAATTGCGCAGGCCGAGGTCGAAGTTCATCCGCGGCAGCAGCTTCGAGTCCATCCATTGCAGCACCGCATGAAAAGCCGCAAAGGCCAGCGTAAATATGCCGACGGCGATGATGATGCTGAACGGCGAAATGGTGACTTCGCCGACTTTGAAGCCAAAAAAAGCGGCGCCGAAATCGATCGAGACATCGCTCGACTGGAGCCCCCAAGGCGCCAGCACGAGAACGGCCGCGACGACGAAAAGGGCAAGCCTAATTGCGCCCGAAGCCAGGACTCCCACAAGTTCGAGCGAGTTGCGATGGAAGCCGAAACTGGTAACCAGCCGCCGCCCAAGCCGCGTCGTGGGCGTGAGGCCCGCGCCAATCGCTTCCTCGACGAGAACGATCGACATGTACAACATGCAGGCGACCGCACCGGCCCAAAACAATTGATCGGTCAGGAAGCTGCCAAAGGCGGCGTAGCCGGTCAAAACCGAGATGGCGATGGCAAAGGTCACCGCCCAAGCGGCGACGCGCAGGAGGTCGAACCAATCCCGCTGCTTGGCAACCTCCGGGCCGAGGCAATCGTCGGCGCTGGCGCTACCGCCGAAGCGCCACAACTCGATGCCGAGCATGATCGCCGCGATCATGGCGGCGAGCCCGCGCATCGCGACGGCGACCGGTAAGGAGGCGCCGATAATGTCGTTGAGCGCCGCGAAAAGACGGGTGACCGAGACGATGCAGGCAAGGCTGATCGCCGCGCGGACAATGCCCGCGGCGACCGCATCGTTGAGCTTGGGCAAGCGCCAACTCGGGCGTGCCGGAGCAAACGAGCCGCACGCTATCCCCGCCACCGCGGCGATCCGGATGACTGCCTCGCCGCACGCCTGGATGAAAGGCTGCAATCGCGCATTGGCGAGATCGAAGGTTTGCAACACGAGGCCAATGACGAAGACCATCGCGACCGCGGGAACCGCGACGACAAGGGCGATCCACCAGGCACCGAGAATTTTGCGAAACCGGCTTGGATCGAGAACCGCCGGATTGCGGGCGAGGGCGCGCCGGGCCAGCCGCGAGAGCGGCAGAGAAAGCAATAGGATCAGGGCGAGGACGCCCCAGAAAACCGGTGTCCGCTGTCCATCGAGCCGGTTGTTGATGCCGCCGATCCATTCGCCGAAGACCGCTTTTATGGCGGCCGTGTCCCCCGGCGCTTCTTGCCAGACGTCGGCCCAGAGCGCGGGGTTGGCGATACTCGTCGCCCGCTCGAACAAAGAACGCGTGAACAAGGCGCGCCGCCGCGCCGTGACAGTCGCACCGGTCTGGTCCGCCTCGACCGCGAGCAGGCGGGCGCGCTTCGAAAGTTCGTCTGTGTCGTTATAGAGCTTTTGCTGGCCGGCGCGCTCCGCCGTCACCGCCGGGCTTTCGGGCGGCGCGGAATCGTCCGGTTTCGGACCGAGCTGGTCGAGGCGCGCCTTGATCCCGGCGAGGCGCGGCGCCAGACGGTCGAGCGCACTGGCTGCCGCGTCCGAAATCGGATCGATCTGCTGACGCAACGCCTGGAGATCCGCATCGGTCAGATCGTGACGCTCGAGGCTTGCTTCAATTTGCTTTAGGGAAGCGCTGAGTTTGTCGAGGGCCGGACCGATCGGCGCTTGCTCCGGTGGCGCGGGCTGCGGAGGAGCTGGCGGACCCGCTGGCTGCAACGTCTGGCCGTTGGCTGGCCCCTGCTTTTGCGCGGGTCCTTGCGCCTTCTCCTGTTTTTGGACCGGCGCCTGTTTCGCGGGAGCCTCACGCGCGGACACTATTGCAACGAGCGCAACAAGACCGATCAGGCACGCAAGATATTTTAGCAAAGGTTCTCCCTTGTGTCGCGCGCGGCCAGGTACGAAACCGGTTTTCACTTATTCATGCTTCAAAGGCAGCCCACGCTTCTTACTGTCGTTCCTGCGGTGGATAAACGTGCGACCGGCCGTTGTAATCGGTGACCTCGTAGGTTTCGCCGGGGAATAAGTCTGTGAGGTAATTCGGGCCAATTGGTGACTTGCCGTGGCCGCCGGGAATATCCAGCATGTAATGGGGCTGGCACAGGCCGGACACGCGGCCGCGCAACTGCCGCATCAATTCCTGGCCTTTTGCGATCGGCACCCAAAAATGACCGGTTCCCGGCGCCCGGTCGAGCTGGTGCAGATAATAGGGTTTTATGCGCGCCTCGACGAAGGCGCGCATTAGCTTTGTCAGCGTTTCGATATCGTCGTTCACTCCGGCCAGCAGCACGCTCTGGCTCAACATTGGGATGCCCGCGTCGATAAACCTTGCGCACGCGGCGCGCGCCGCTTCGGACAACTCGCGCGGATGATTGGCGTGCAAGGCCACATAGACGGTCTTGCCGGCGGAAAGCAAAACACCCGCAAGCTCCGCCGTGATCCTCGAGGGATCGGCGACCGGAACACGCGTATGCAGGCGAATGACTTTCACATGATCGATGGCTTTGAGCCTGGCCATAATGTCGGCGAGCCTTCGCGCCGACAAGGTCAGCGGATCGCCGCCGGTGAGGATGACTTCCCAGATCCCGGACTGGTCCGCGACATAGCCCATCGCGGCGGCAAGCGCCTCCGGTGCAAGATAAGCCGGACTGTTTGGCCCGACCACCGCGCGGCGAAAGCAGAACCGGCAATAGACCGGGCAGACGTGCAGCAATTTTAAGAGCGCGCGATCTGGGTAGCGGTGGACAATGCCTTCGACCGGGCTGAATGCGAGATCGCCGGTCGGATCGGTCATTTCGTCAGGCCGCTGCGAGAGTTCGGCCAATTCTGGAACAAACTGGCGGGCAATTGGGTCGGTGGGATCGGTGGCGTCGATCAGGCCCGCGACCATGCCGGTGACTCCAATGGCGTAGATCGCGGCGACCCGCTCGATCGCGTCCCTTTTTGCCTCCGGCACGAGACCGGCTTCGATCAGATCGGCGGCGCTGCGCAAGGTTGCCGGAGGCTTCTTCATAGGTCCGGCGTGCCCTGCGGGACCGGCGTCCATACCACTTGCTCGATATGGGACGCTCCGGTCGCGAGCATCGCCAGCCTGTCGAACCCAAAAGCAATGCCGCTGGCCTCGGGCATGATCGCGAGAGCCTGCAAGAAATCCTCGTCGATCGGATAGCCCTCGCCATAGATCCTGACGCGCTCCGCCATTTGCGTTTCGAACCGCTGCCGCTGCACTGCGGCATCGGTCAACTCGCCGAATCCATTGGCGAGTTCGACGCCGCACGCATAAAGTTCGAACCGCTCCGCGAAGCGCGTGTCGTCCTGCAATTTGGCGAGCGCCGCCTCCCTCGCCGGATAATCCATGAGAATCGTCGGGCGGCCATGGCCGAGTTGCGGCTCGATCTTCGCCGCCAGGATCTTGCTGAAAATATCAGACCAGCTGTCGTCCGCAATGGTTCTGATTCCGTGATTGCGGGCGGCGGCCGCCAGCGCCTCGCAGTCGGCTTCGGATCCCTTGAGCGTAGCCAGAAGATCTATGCCGGAATAGCGGTCGAATGCCTCGGCCACGGTCAAGATCTCGGGTTCCTCGAATGGATCGGCGACATAACCGCCAAAGCGCAGGTCGCGGCTGCCCGCGGCGGCAACGGTGCGCGCGATAAGGCCCATGCAATCCTCGATGAGTCTCTGGTAAGGCTCGCCCGCGCGATACCATTCGAGCATGGTGAATTCGGGATGGTGGAGTCTTCCCCGTTCGCGATTCCTAAACACGTGTGCGAAGGAAAAGATGCGTTCCTCGCCCGCGGCGAGCAGTTTTTTCGCCGAAAATTCCGGGGAGGAATGCAGATAAAGCCTTGATTTGGCTCCGGTGTCATCCAACATCGAGGTGGCGAAAGCGGTGATGTGGGCTTCGTTTCCGGGTGACACTTGGAGAACCGCCGTATCGACTTCGATAAAGGACTTCGCCGAAAAAAAAGCACGCGCGGCTTCAACCATCCTGGCGCGGCCTATCAGGAATGGCCGCCGGTCGCGGTGAACACGCGGCTGCCACCAGGGCGATCGTTCGGGCGCGGGCGTGCTCATTGGTGCCATTTCGCTTGAAATGCGGCCCGGAAAGCTTTGCGGTTTCGCCCTTGAGGCATTTTCCTGGGGCGAACCAAGGCGCCCATTCGTCCGCAAATGTTCTGGCGAAAAGCCGGAACATGGCTATTGTGCCGCCCGGAGTCGATGGGCAAGCCCCGGCGCCTTTGCCCCGGGCGCTCCGGCAACATACCTCCGTATAAAGGAAAGCCCGTGAAAGTCATCGCCAGCTCAATCCGCAAAGGCAATATTATCGAGAGGGAGGACGGTCAGCTTTATGTCGTTTTGACCGCGGAAAGCTTTCATCCCGGCAAAGGCACGCCGACGACTCAAATCGACATGCGGCGCCTCTCGGACGGCGTCAAAACAACC
>DASYNQ010000423.1:0-10974 GCA_036008425.1 Methylocella sp.
GACGATCGAAGTCGTCAACACGGATGCCGAAGGCCGCCTCGTCCTCGCCGATCTGCTCTGGTATGTTCAGGACAAATTCAAGCCAAAATTCATTATCGATCTCGCCACCCTGACCGGCGCGATCCTTGTCGCGCTCGGCCAAGAGCACGCGGGTCTTTTCACCAACGACGATGAGCTGGGCGAGCGGCTCATTGCCGCGGGCGAGGCCACGGGCGAAAAACTATGGCGTCTGCCGCTCGGGGCTGCCTACGACAAAATGCTCGACTCGAAGTTCGCCGACATGAAAAACATTGGCGGCCGGCATGCCGGCTCGATCACCGCCGCGCAATTCCTCCAACGCTTCGTCAAAGCCACGCCATGGGCACATCTGGATATCGCGGGCACCGGGATGGGTTCGCCGGCAAGCGAGATCAATCAAAGCTGGGGCTCTGGGTTCGGCGTCCGGCTGCTCGACCGGCTCATTGCCGATCATTACGAGCGGTGACGGAAGACGGGCCGCGCGCGGCGCGCCTTGACCCGCACTCAGACACGGGATTTGTCCACCGCCGGTTTTGCCAACCAAGCGTCCGAACGTTTGGGGCCCAAAACCAAGTCGACTAACCAGCCGAAATACCGCCACCAGAACCACCTGTTCCATGCCGGTTTGCGGCTCGTGAGCGTGTAGAGCGAGCCGCCCGCCTTATGATCGGTCCGAGGCGCCCGCCGGACTTTATTATCGGTCCATGGCGCCCGCCAGACCTCAAAGTTCTTGCCGGAGGCCGCCGGGCTTTGGCCGAGGTCAAGCACCGCCTTGACCTTCGCGCGGTCCAATCCGGCCGCCTTGCAAAGTCCCGCGACATTGCGCAGGTCGTAGGCCGGATTGATGAGTTCGGCCAGAACGAGCCTGATGTCGTCGCCATCGAGGCCCGGGTTGGGCGGCAATTCCCAGCCTTCGATCAGGTTGCGCCGCACCAGATCGGCGAGCATGGATGCTTTCACGAAGGTTAGCGCCTTTTTACGGATGAGGCCGATGCCCCGAGGAAATGGCCGCACGGCGAGCAAAAGCAAAAAATACAAAGAACCCGTCACGTTTAGCGCCAGAAATCTTGGCGCGGCGGCATCGAATCGCGCCGCGATTCGCGTTTGCAATATTTCGAAACGGACCTGCGAAATGCGCGGCCATGCAGGGAGAACCACTTCCGCCTTGGCGGTGCCAAACAGCGGGATGATCGGATAAGCGTCGGGCATATCTTGTGAGGGAATGGCCTTGAACGCACGATGCGCGCGCGCTCCCGCGCCCTCGATCCAGCCCTTAATGATTTTATTCTCCGGCGGCAACGCGAAGGCATCTTGAAGAAACCGCTGGCAGTTGCGGCGGCCGAGCTGAAAATCGTGGTCGCGAAAGCTTCGCGCAACGAACCCTCCAAAGCCACCGAGGAGGCCGCTTGCGATTCCATAACGTTGCTCCTTGCCGTCTGGTGTGCCGTCGTCAATGACCCGGCTCGGTCCGATCAGATAACGGCTGCCGTCCTCAGACTTGGCCGCGAGGACGATTTCGCTCGGCTTGAAACGCGCCTGATCGATCAAGGCGGGCAGGAGCGCGGAAAAGCTGCTTACGAGGTCCGGTGCCGGCCGGCCCCCTGGGGCAATGGGTTTCAGCTCGGGGAAGGGCGAGACCATGATGACCGCGCGATCAGCCTTGTCGAGAGCGGACGGGAGATGATCCTCCAATTTTAGCGTCGCCGGTTCCTCCGAATTGTCGAGGTCCCTGGGCGGGAGGCGGTTCTTTAACGAGAACCGGGCGTATTCAAAAGGATCATTGTCGATGATCCCGCCGTCCGCCGTCGTAAACCAGAACGGATCCTCGGCGCGCACCGTGGGTAGCCAATTTGGTGAAATGGTAAGTTCGGGCCCGTCGATGGGCAACCGCCGCTCATGATATTCGCCGGGCTTGGCATCCGTGCCGAGGGTCGCGCCGATCAAGCGTGGGGAAAGTCCAACCGGGAAGGCGGCGGACGCGAGAGCGCAGACGGCGTAATCCTTCCAGTCCGGGTTGCCGGGTATCACCAGCGACGCCGCCGCGATTTCGCGCTTTTGGTCATTATCGGCGAAATCGCTCTTGCTGTTGGGGCTATCCCACGTGCCCAATCCGGTCACAGCGTAATGCACGCGGTCGCCATGCGAGATCATGTGATAACAGTTTTCGCGCAGGCCGTTGTCGTTCTTGGGCTCGGCGCCGCCGTCGAAGGGAACCGAATAAGGCACGCCGCGCAGGTTCGACAGCGTCATATAGATGTGCAGGGTTTTTGAAATATAGGGGCGTGGCGAGTCCGTCACATGCTTGACATCGAGCGCGGCGTGCGCGATCGCGTCGAGCAGCCGCGAATTGAGAAGCGATGTCACGGGCCGTGGTTCGCCCTCGTCGGGCGGAATGCCGCGGGTGCGGGAAAAGTCGTCGGCCGCTTCTGGATCCAGGTCGAGATCACTCGTCTCCAGGAAATCGATCTTCTCTTCGCCTTCGGCGACAAGACCGGGCTTGACCACCCAACTCTCGTAGAGCTTCGGCAGGTAACATTTGATTTTCTGCTCGCCGTCGCGGTTAGAGTCGAACTCTATTGGCTTCTGATCCCCGTCGGCGAGGGCGAGGGCGCCGATCGCGGCGGCAATCGCACCAGCCGAGGCGCCAGAGATGGCCTTGATACCAACAAAATGGTTCGGGATCGTGCCCGGATCGTCCCCTTTCCTCAGGTATTTTCCAGTTCTCGCATTCTCCCATTCATCGAGCGCCTGGATTAGAAAATCGAAAACCCCGGCCGTGTAAGCGCCGGCGGATATTGCCCCCGACAGGGCGAGAGCGATCTGAAATTCTCCGCCCGCTTTCACCGCCATCCCGTCTTCCGCAATTTATGAGCCTCTGGTCGACTCTTTGGCGGCCATTCCCTAGAGCATTTATATATAGAACAATGTGAGAACAACTTGAAGCAATCATGATTCCGCGGGCCGCGCCGTGGCCGGCGTTGGGCCGGCTTCCCCGCCACGGCTCTTTCGCCTGACGCAGTTTGAACCTATTCATTCGTCAATGCAAATGCCGCGATTTTCCGGTAGTGAGTCAGTCTGAAATTTGTTTCTTGTAAGGGCCACGCTTCCCGGCCTTCGGTTCGACGGCTTCCCACAGCCTGACAATATCGGCAACTTCCCAAAGCCGATCGGCAACACCGGCCGCCATCGCGGGGGTCACACGAAGCGTTTTGTGGATTAGCTTGGCGAGCTAGTTTGTATCACGCGGGCGCCTGGGATGCTTAGGCATTAGTCGGCGGGGCTGCTGACGCGTCTTATAATCCTTGTGGACGCCGCAAATTACACAGGTGAAGCGATTATAGGCAAAATTGCCATGCCTCCCCTCGCAAGCCGCATTCAAGCAGCTTCCACAATAACGACGAGTTTCCCGCTTGCGCCCGAACGAGCCCTCGCAGATTCTGCAAGGTACTCACTCGCCAGCTTCGATAAGTTCTTTGTCTGTCATGCCGGCAATCGTACCACGGCGGCAAACAGATTCCACGCCACCAACCGAGCCGAATTTCAAACTGACCCACTACCCTGCGGGTACCGCATCGTAACCATGCGGGACGATCCACGCCCCCCTTGTATCTTTCAGTTGCCGGCTGATGCGAAGCCGGAGAGGCGATTGGTGGACGGGAGCCCGCAGCCCCCAGGGCGATTGAGCCCGTGAAAAAGCAAGGCGCCCCGCCCGCCGGTTCCGCTGGGAACCCGAACAGTCGCCAAGGCCGCCGAAAGCGACAATTCGCGACCCCGCATGCGCAAGGGCGGGTCATGGAACGGCCTCCCACTTCGCCAGGTAAGGCCCGCAAAACTTGCCCTCACCGCCCCCATGCGTAAGCTCATCGTCCTCGCCAACGCCCTCCTCAGAGCACGCCGGACCTGGACACCAAAACTCGCTTGATTAAGTCGCAACCGGCCGCAGGGCAAACAATGCTTTCGTTTGTTTCCCCTGGGCGCGACCACGCTCCGAGTCGATCCCGCCGCCGCAACGCGGCAGCGGCTTGCCCGAGGGCGAACCGGCAAAATAACCAAAACCTTCGGCCGGGAGGAACAATGCCGTTTCCGCGCCACTAGCAAACCGTCAATACGCGACTAATTACGTTGGCGCGATCCGTGGAAAGCACGAACAGGAAAGGGAGGAACTCATGGCAATCTATATCACCCAGGGCCGGTACACGCCCGATGCGGTCAAGGGCATGGTGGCCAATCCCGAAAACCGGGAGAAGGCCGTCGCGGACCTCATGGAAAAGGCGGGAGCCAAGCTACTTGCCCTGTATTTCACATTCGGCGAATACGATTTCCTCTCAATAAGCGAGGCGCCGAACGAAGAGGTCATGGCCGCCGCGCTGATCGCGGGGGCGGCGTCCGGCGGGATTTCCCACTTAAGGACATCGGTCGCGATGACCGCCAAGGATGCCGTGAAGGCGTTTAAGTCAGCCGGGACCCTCGGCAAGTCATTCAAACCGCCGGGGCGGTAACGAAACCTTGGGTTTACGTCATTCGGCTTTTTCGTCGCCCTCGGGGGTAAGTCTTCGGCGGCGCACGGCGCCAAGTTCGCCGGTGAATTGAAGGAGCCTTGCGCCCCGGGATTGCCGCAGCCGTTCCGCGCTGTCTGGAAACTCATGCAGGACACGACGGAAAAGCAGCCGCGAAATCCGCAGAATGGTCGATGGTTCGCGCGCGATCGCCGTCGCCGGACGCCGCGTTTGCGTCAGCAGCGCGAGGTCGCCGATGAGCCCGGGCGGCCGGACGATCCGCGCCGTGACGGCGCCATCGCCCGACGCATCCATCGCGATTGATCCGGCGAGCACCACGAACCCGTCATTGGAAATTTCGTCGCGGCGAAACAGCACGTCGCCGGCGCGCAGAATACGTGTTTCGGCGGAAAAAGCGATCAGCCGCAGCGCTTCCGGTTCGATCCCTGCAAACGCCGGAATGCGCGCCAGCTTGCCGATGTCGTCTTCCAGTCCCATGTCGGCGTTTCCCTGACCGCAAGCTTTTCAGGGAATCAGCTTATAGCCGCCCGCCGCTGTGACGAGAAGCTGCGCCTTCGCCGGATCGCGTTCGATCTTCTGGCGAAGCCTGTAAATATGCGTTTCGAGGGTGTGGGTCGTGACATTCGCATTGTAGCCCCAGACCTCGCGCAACAACACTTCCCGGGAAATGACCGCCTGTCCGGCGCGATAAAGGAACCGCAGAATAGCGGTTTCCTTTTCCGTCAGCCGAAGCTTATTGCCCTTTTCGCCGATCAGATGTTTGGCGCCCGGCTGGAACGTATAAGGGCCGATCCGAAACAGCGCCTCTTCGCTCAACTCATGCTGGCGCAAATGCGCGCGGATCCGCGCGAGCAACTCGGCGAAACGAAACGGCTTTGTTACATAATCATTGGCCCCGGCATCGAATCCCTCGACCGTGTCGGATTCCGAACCATGCCCGGTCAGCATGATGACCGGGTTATTGAATCCTTCCTGGCGCAATTGCCTGACCGCCGCGCGTCCATCCATATCCGGCAAACCGATATCCATGATGATGAGGTCCGGCGTCTGTTCGCGTGCCGCGTCGAGCGCGCCCCGCGCCGTATCCGTCTGAACGGCCACGAATTCTTCGTGCAAGGCAAGCTGCTCGGCCAAGGCCACGCGTAAAATCACGTCGTCGTCGGCGATCAGGATCTTAAGAGCCGTGGCCATGAACTTGTCCTTGATAAAGCGGGCTTCCCTGCGTTCTAATGCCCGGTACGGATTGAAACTGGTTCCTCCGGCCGCGCGGCGCCGCCTCTCCTCATATTGCACCGGCGGTTCTACTCGAAACTCCTTTGCTTTCCCGCGCGAGGCACGCCCAAGAACGCGCTCTCTGCTTGAAAGCCGGAGCATTTCAACCGGGCCATATTCTCCGCGCGGCGGGAAAATGCGCTAGATTGGAACGGTTCGATCGCACCGCCGAATCACATTCGATCGCGTGGAAGCATAGACTTGCATGAAATTGGTTGCAAAAAAAACGGCGAAATCTTTCGCGCGCGGGCAAGGGGAGGTCAAGCGTGGGCTAAGCCGCTTGGGGGCAACACGCTTGCCGCGCCAGGCTCAAGCGCAAGAAATCCCGCTCGGCAGGTTGCACGCCGGGCCCGTCGTGGTTCGCTGCGCAATTGGGCGCGGGGGGATCAGACAAGACAAGCGGGAGGGTGATCGCGCAACGCCTGGCGGAGCCTTTCGCCTTCTCGGCGGCTTTTTCCGACCCGACAGGGTTTTGCGCAAAGCTTGGGTTTCGCCGATGCGCCCGGCCGGGCCAAGCGACGGCTGGTGCGACGATCCGCGCAGTGCGCTCTACAACCGGCGTGTGGTGGTGCCTTGCCGGGCGAGCCACGAAAAACTCTGGCGCGCGGATCGCCTCTACGATCTTGTAATTATCCTCGATTACAATATCCATCCGCGCCGCAAAAATCGCGGCAGCGCAATCTTTCTGCATTGCGCGCGGCCGGATTTCGCGCCGACCGGGGGCTGTATCGCGCTTCGCCTCGACGATCTGCGCCGGCTGCTGCCGCGTCTTTCGCGCAAGGCGGTGTTGACGGTCAGGTGAGGGTCCGTCGCGAGCCCAGATCAACGCCCGGCGGTCTTGCTCGCGGTGGAACGCGCGATCGTCCAGAGCGCCCGCGCGGCTAGCGATGGCCCAAGCTTCGGCTCTCGCCGCGCGCTGGCAACCGCTTCGGCGAGGGTGTCAATCGCCCGGCCGAGACTTGGCCGCGTCCAAGCGCACAGATGCCGCTCGAAAGCGTCCTTTTGCTTGAACCCCGCGCCGGCGAAACCCGAGCCTTCGCGAGGCCCTGGGGCTTCGTCCGGGTCGCGCCGGGCGCGATGCAGGTCCAGCGCGTGACGCAGCGCCGCTGCGAGCAGCGCATGATAATCGCTGGCTCCGGCAAAAATATGCCGCAGGCGCGCATCAAGCGCCGCGAAGCCGCCATCGAAGGCCGCGTCCACCGCCTCGCCAACAATGAGATTCGACGCATCGCAGACAATGGCCGCGACATGATCGAGGGTGATTTCGCCCGCGCCATGCGCGTAAAGCACGAGCTTTTCAAGTTCGGAGCGAGTCGAAAGCCGGTCCTGGCCGAGCTGGGAAATGAGAAACGTTTTGGCGTCCTGTGTGATCGACAGGCCTGCCGCGCCAACCTCGGCATCGATCAATTGCGCGATGTCCGTGGGCGTATCGGGATAGCATTGGATCGCCGCGGCGTTTCTTTCGCGTTCGCAAAGCGTCCGCAAAGGCGCGTCCTTCTTCAACGCGCCGGCTTCGATGACGATCGTGCAATCGGGTGGGGGCGCCCCGAGAACCGGCGCGAACGCGGCAACAAATGCCTTGCCCTGCGCCTCGATCGAAATCGCCCGGCGGCCGCCGAACAGTGGAATAGAAATGGCCTCGTCGGCAAGCCGCGCCGGATCATTGGCAAGCTCGTCGCCGCCGATGCGCACGAGTTGAAAAGGGTCCTTAGGATCGCCGACCGCGCGGGAAATAATTTTCCGCGCACGCTCGGTGACAAGCCCGGCGTCGGGTCCAAAAACGAGGTACAAATAAATTTGCGGCGGTGGGCGGGCGAGGAAACGCTCGGCTTCATGGCTTTTGACCGCGACCATGGGCGGCTCCCTCTGTGATGGTCCACATTCCGTTCGTCTTGATCGTCCCCGACACCCTTCTTGACTTGAGTCGGTCGAACTTTTCGGCCGCGATCCCCCGGCCCATGGAGATTTGTGTTCCAAACCGACAACGGAGCGCATGCACGAAATGTTCGGCGCTTACTCCCGAATTCGGCGGATTTCGTCAATGCAAGAACAGCTTGGCGAATATCGCCGCCTGAAAAGCAAGCACAAAGCCCATCATCCATTTGAGGATGCTGGTATCGGTCTTGAGCGATGCCACGTCGTCGTCGCGCTTGCTGAGAGCGGCGGTAGGTTTCAGAGCTTTGTCCTCGGGGTTGTCGATGGCGCGGAACGCCTCGAAAACTTCCGTTTGCATTACAGTCAATCGCTGTCTCCGCTCCTGATGGGCGTGTCCGCCCAACCGACAATCTGCTTTTAAGCTATAATGGCCTCTGCGTTAATTGGTATTTTCGTCGAGCAAGCGTTCGTAGAGCCGGCCGCCAAAACCCTTTCGCTCGCTATCCCCGCGCGGCGATCGCGGCCGCGACGCGGGTGCGGATCTGATCGGCGAGCGTTTTCGCGTCGCGGATCTCGGCATCGCGCGCGGCACGAAGATTGGAGAACCTTTGGCTCGTCCGGTCGTAACTTGCAACGACGATCGCCTGACCCTTCGTAACCGGCTCGGTGCCTCCGACTGGCATCAGCCGGTAATCCGCGTTGACCACGACGTTCGCGGCGCTCGGATAGCCGCTCACCGTATCGAGCAAGGGAGTCTGCACGTTCTCCGTCACAGTCACAAAAAGCCGATATTTCGGAGGCACCTGCGATCCGGTGCCGTTGAACCCGAAGATAAGGTCATCGCCGAGGTAATGGCCGAGCCGGTTGGGGATCGGCTCGACCGCGATGGCCTGCAATTCGCGCGCGACATCGCCGCCCGCGCTGAGCGGCCCATAGAGCGGCTGGATGCAGCCGGAGAGGGGGAGGCACATTAGGAGCGCGGCGAATAGGCGCGGGAGCGCCCCGCCATGCGGCCACAATTCAACCAACGACATTGACGATCCTTTGCGGAACGATGATGATTTTTTTCACGGGCCTGCCGTCGAGCGCGCGGCGGACCGGCTCGAGCGCGATCGCGGCGGCCTCGATCGCCGCCCTGCCGGCGTCCCGTGCAACAACAAGGTCCGCCCGCTTGCGCCCATTGACCTGGACCGGCAGCGCAATCGTGTCCTCGACAACAAGGCCCCGGTCCGCGACTGGCCAGGACGTCTCGGCCGCCAAATCCGCATGGTCGAGAGCCGCCCAGCACTCCTCGGCAAGATGCGGCATCATGGGCGAAATCATCATGACCAGAATGTCGGCGGCCTCGCGGAAGATGGCGCGGATGTCCGCCCCGGTATTCGTGGTCTCGACCGCGCCGATCGCCGCCGAAAGCTTGTTTGCCAGATCGTGCACTTGCGCGACGGCGCGGTTGAACCGCAGACGCTCAATGTCGTCCACGACTTTGATCAGGCTCATGTGGACCGCCCTGCGGATTTCCATCGCGGCCGGAGACGGGTTTCTGGGCGGGAGCGTTCCAGCAGGTGCTGCGAGCCGCGCGAGTTCGCCAACGAGCCGCCATAAGCGCTGGACGAACTTCGCGGTGCCTTGCACGCCCTCCTCGGTCCAGATGACATCCCGCTCGGGCGGCGAATCCGAAAGCACGAACCAGCGCGCGGTATCGGCGCCATAGGCCGAAATAATGTCATCGGGATCGACCGTGTTGCGCCTGCTCTTCGACATTTTCTCGATCGCGCCGATCGTGACTTCCTCACCGCCGTCGAGCTTATAGGCGTGGCGGCCGGAATCGTCCGTCTCAAGCCGGATTTCGGAGGGGAGAAGCCACTCGCCAGCCTTCGAACGATAGGTCTCGTGAACAACCATGCCTTGCGTAAAAAGCCCGGCAAACGGCTCCGTCAAGGCGCCGACGTGGCCCGTCGCCTGCATCGCCCTTGTGAAAAACCTTGCATAGAGCAGGTGCAAAATCGCATGTTCGATGCCGCCGATATATTGATCGACCGGCAGCCACTTTTCTATCCATTTGGCGGTCGTCGGCGCGGCCTCGTTCCACGGATCGGTGAACCTTGCAAAGTACCAGGAAGAATCGACGAAAGTATCCATCGTATCGGTCTCACGAAGCGCCTGCCCGCCGCACGCCGGACAGGGAACATGTTTCCACGTGGGATGCCGGTCGAGCGGATTGCCGGGCTCGTCGAAGCTCATGCCTCGCGGCAATTCGACCGGCAGGTCGCGCGCGAGAACCGGCACCACGCCGCAGGCCTCGCAGTGAATCACCGGGATCGGGCAGCCCCAATAGCGCTGGCGCGAAATCCCCCAATCGCGCAGCCGGTAATGGACCTCGCGTCTGGCTTGCGGCCGGTTGCCAAAAGACTTTGCTTCGAGGCGGCGGGCGACTTCTTCTTTTGCCGCTTGCGTTGTCATCCCATCGAGAAAACGCGAATTGATCAACACGCCATCGCCTTCATAGGCGACGGCCCCGATCCTGAACGTTGCTGGGTCCTCGCCCGGTGGGCAGACCACCGGCGTATTGCCAAGGCCATAAGCGTTGGCGAAATCGAGGTCGCGCTGATCGTGCGCCGGGCAGCCAAAAATTGCGCCGGTGCCATAGTCCATCAAAACAAAATTGGCGACATATACAGGCAGACGCCATTCCGGGTCGAAGGGATGCCGCGCCTTGAGACCCGTATCATAGCCTTTCTTTTCCGCCGTTTCGATCGCCGCTACCGAGGTGCCACCTTGCCAGCATTGGGCGATGAAGCGAGCCAAGCCCGGGTCGCTCCGCGCAGCCTCCGCCGCCAAGGGATGATCGGCGGCGATCGCCAGGAACTTGGCGCCGAATAGCGTGTCCTGCCTTGTCGTATAAACTTCGACCTCGCGGGCCGAGACCTGCGGCGCCTGGTCCAGCTCAAAGCGCAAAGCGAGACCTTCCGAGCGGCCGATCCAATTTGCCTGCATCAGCCGGACCTTTTCCGGCCAGCGGGGAAGATCGTCGAGGGACCGCAAAAGATCCCCGGCGAAGTCTGTGATCTTGAAAAACCATTGGGTCAGCTCGCGCTGCTCGACAAGCGCGCCGGAGCGCCAGCCGCGCCCGTCGATCACTTGCTCATTGGACAGCACGGTAAAATCGAGCGGGTCCCAATTAACCTTGGATTTTTTGCGGACGACGAGACCCGCGTCGAGGAAATCCAAAAACATCTTTTGTTGATGCTTGTAGTAGGCGGGGTCGCACGTCGCGATCTCGCGCGACCAATCG
>DASYNQ010000424.1:0-2456 GCA_036008425.1 Methylocella sp.
TTGTGCGTCTGGTGATCGATTCGGCCGATCTTCCGCTGAATGTTTCACGTGAAACAATTCAGGAAAGCCCGGCCTTCGCCTCCCTCAAGAAAGCCGTGACGAACCGCGTCCTTCAGGAACTGACCAAGCTTGCCGAAAGCGGCAAGGAAAAATTCGCGAAGATCTGGGAGCGCTTTGGGAGCGTCCTGAAGGAAGGACTTTATGAGGACCCCGAAAAACGCGACGCCTTGTTCGGTTTGGTGCGCTTTGCGACCTCGACCCATCCGGAAGGCGGCCGCGGCCTAAAGGACTATGTGGAAAGCCTGCAAACAAACCAGACGGCGATCTATTATCTTCTGGGCGAGGATCTGGCCCGGCTCGCCGCCAGTCCGCAGCTTGAAGGTTTCCGGGCGAGAGGCATCGAAGTTTTGCTGTTGCCGGATCCGGTCGATGCCTTTTGGGTGGCAACGGCGGTTGGCTTCGACGGCAGGCAGTTCAAGTCGGTGACCCAGGGCGCGGCCGACATAAAAACCATTCCGCTCAAGGAGAAACTGGACGCTGGCGCGGCTGAAGAGGCACCCCCGGCAGCCGGTCTCGCGACACTTTACGCGCTCATGAAACAAGTTTTGGGCGAGGGGGTCGAGGATGTCCGCGCTTCCGACAGGCTGTCGGCGAGCCCCGCTTGTCTCGTCGCCTCCGATCGCGGGCCGGACCGCCGTCTCGAACGGATGCTCGCCGAAAGCGGCCGACTCGGCCCGGCGTCGAAGCCGGTGCTCGAAGTCAATCCCGCGCATCCGCTGATTCGCGCCCTGGCCGCGCGAATTGGTACCCCGGACAAGGGAAAATTCGAGGATATCGTCTGGCTCCTTTTCGACGAGGCGCGGCTTATGGAAGGTGAAAAGCCGGCCGACGCGCCGCATTTCGCCGCGCGGCTGACCAGGATTCTGCTCGATGCCGCAAGCCAGCCCGCGCCGTGAGGGAAGAGTTTGCGATAACGCATCCACCCGATTTCGAACCGGCGATGGCGCGCGGCGCGGCGCGGCGCTCGCTCGTGCGGGCCTTGGCGAAGGGCGGCATAGAGTCGGCGCAAATCGATGCCCGCGTGCTTCTTTGCGCGGCGCTCGGTATCGATCACGCAGATCTCGTTCGCAACCCCGATTGTCCGCTTGGTCCCGGCGCAGCCACGGTCGCCTCTTTCGCGGCGCGGCGATTGAAGCGCGAGCCGGTGTCGCGAATCATCGGCCATCGGGATTTTTGGCGGGCGCGTTTCAAGATCGGCCCCGCCGTTCTCGATCCGCGTCACGCCACCGAGACGCTCATCGCGGCGGTGCTCGACCATGCGGCCCGGTCGCCGCGCGAAAACTGGCGGATTCTCGATCTTGGGACGGGGTCCGGGGCAATCCTTTGCTCGCTGTTGCAGGGCCTGCCAGGATCTTGCGGCGTCGGCGTCGATATTTCGCGTGGCGCCTGCGTGATCGCGCGCGACAATCTCACCGCCTTGGGGCTCGCGCGATGCGGGCTGGTTGTCCGCGGCGATTGGACCCGTGCCTTGCGTGGTCCTTTCGATGTGATCGTGTCCAATCCGCCCTATGTCGTGCGCGGCGAAATCGCTCGCCTGGCACCGGAGGTTCGCGATCACGATCCGCGCTTGGCTTTGGATGGCGGCGAAGACGGTTTTGCGGCGTATCGCGAAATCATCCCGGCTTCGCGGGATTTGCTCGCGCCAGGCGGTTTGATCGCGCTGGAAGTGGGGGCAGGCCAGCATCCGGCCGTCGAATCGCTCTTGACCGGCACATTCGGCGCGCCGGTCAAGGTTAGACTTGACCTCGATGGATGCCGGCGTGTGGTTTTGGCGTGTCCTGGCCAGTGAGCCCTGGGGTGACAAATTGGTCACACTAACCATTGCAAGAGATATATTTTCGCAAAAGCTCTTGGCGTTTGCCGCGAAAGCGACTACGTTCCCTTTCCAAGGATTGGTTTTCGCTCATGTTGCATGGGTGCGATTGGCGTCGAGGTCCTCGGCCCGCGCGAACGTCCGAACGAAAAGCCGGGCGTGCCGAAAGCAAGACGATCTCCCGCTTCGAGCTATGCTGCGATGCCCGGCGCAACCGGGATCAATGTCCCCAGACTCTGAGACTCTATCATCAAGGGTCGAAGATCAGTGCCACGGCGGTTCCGTGAGCACAGTCGTCACCGGCTGGAAAGCGTTATATCCGCTCGCGCCTACGTGCTTTGAAAATAGGGGTTCCCGTGAACGCACGCCGGTCCGGCTGCGCGCGAAGCGCAAGCGCAATTACGATGCCACCCAAGGATCATCGATGAGACCAGGACAGAACAACAAACGTATGCGCGGCCGCCCCAACAATCGCAAGGGACCGAATCCTCTGACGAGGTCCTATGAATCGAGCGGCCCCGATGTGAAAATTCGTGGAACGGCCCACCACATCGGCGAAAAATACCTCCAGTTGGCGCGCGAC
>DASYNQ010000425.1:0-5511 GCA_036008425.1 Methylocella sp.
AAGCGCATCGGCGCCACCAGATCGCTCACGGCGGACCGCGCAAGCCACGTCGATTCCAGCTTGCAATTGTGACAACAGGCTAAGTTGAGCTTGGCGTCGCCGGTCTCCCTCGGCCGAAACGTTTTCACACGCCCAAGACCCAAACCGGTCCTTCGCCGAACTTGGTCGGAACGTCAGTGAACGGCTCGAAGCGGTCGTCCGCGATGCTGCAGTCATCGGCGACCGGAGAACCGTCGCCGCCATCCGAACAGAGGGGGTCGGCGCTGCCACGCCTGCCCCTTAATAAACAGCTATCTGTTCGGTCTTGCCGCTACGGTGTCCGAGCTGGGCGGCCCGAGCCGCAATCGAAGCCCTATGGCTTCTCTTTCGACTTAGTAGTCACCGCTTCCGACCAAAGGATGGATGCCGTCGCCGCTGCGGCTGTGACGATGAGAGTGCGGGCGTTTGCGCCTCACTTCATGCACGATTGGGTTCGCTTTCGACACCGAAAGCGAATTGGCGCTGACCGTTGGCAGAGCGGACGCCGCGGGCATACCGACCGCGCAAACGAGGATCGCAGCAAGAACGTAACGCATTTAATCACTCCCTTCGGGCCGATAGGCCCTTGGCCCTGAGCTCCACCGGATGCTTAGCACAGTTTGCCCCCGCTTGGGAGGAAGAACTCTGGTGCTCGCGCCCTGTGAGCGCCTTGGCGATCCAGCCCGCGAAGTCCGCTATTGGCGGCGCTGGCGAAATTCAGGCGGCTCGATCAAATATCCGGTTTCCACCCTGCTGAAATTCAAACTGGGACACTACCATCAAAGCGTCAACCTTGTGCTATAGGAGCGCGCCCGCCTTCCTATTACCGCGTAGCCGTTCTGGCGCCACCAGAACCCAAAAAGGCGCGGCACATCGTTTTGAGGAATTGATGACCAGACGCATTCGCAAGGCTGTTTTTCCCGTCGCCGGTTTGGGAACGCGGTTTCTCCCGGCCACCAAATCGATTCCCAAGGAAATGCTGACCGTCGTCGATCGCCCGGTCCTTCAGCATGTCGTCGAGGAAGCGCGCGAGGCGGGAATCGAGCATTTTATCTTCGTCACGGGGCGCAATAAGGCGGTCATCGAGGATCATTTCGACATCTCCTATGAGCTCGACGACACTTTGAAAAAGCGCGGCAAGCTGAAGGAATTGGAGGCCTTGACGGCGGAGCTTCCGGCCCCCGGCGCGACGAGTTTCACCCGTCAGCAGGTTCCGCTTGGCCTCGGCCACGCGGTCTGGTGCGCCCGCGAAATCGTCGGCAATGAGCCTTTCGCGGTGCTGCTGCCCGATATGCTGACCATGGCGGCGGCCGGGGGCCGTTGCCTCGCCCAATGCGTCGCGGCTTACGAAAAACATGGCTGCAATATTATCGCGGTCGAGGAAGTGCCGCCGGAGGAAACCCATCACTATGGGGTCGTCTCCATCGGCAAGGATTTCGGGTCTACGTTCGAGATCACCGGAATGGTGGAAAAGCCGCCTCGGGGAACCGCACCCTCAAATCTCATCATCTCCGGGCGCTATGTGCTCGGTCCGGAAATTTTCCCCATTCTCGAAAAAGGCGAGAAGGGTGCCGGCGGCGAAATTCAGCTCACCGACGGCCTGAAGGCGCTCGCCAGGAGACAAGCGTTTCACGGCGTGCGCTTCGATGGCAAGACCTACGATTGCGGGGCGAAGCTTGGCTTTCTCGCCGCCAATGTGGCCTTCGCCCTCGCCGATCCGGAGTTAGCCCCGTTGCTCAAAACGGAGTTGAGGAAGATTCTTGGCACCCTCTGATACCGCGTTAAATTCCCAGCCACTCCGACGCGGAGTGCAGCACCCACAAATGCTCCGCGCACCGGGGAAAGGTGTCATTGAGATTCTGGCGCCGATGCCACTCAGCCGCTATCGCCCTGCAAAAATCCATCGGCGAAAAGCGCGCGCAAAACAGGCGGCAGATTTTCGGGAATGTCCTCGGCGATGAGGCCCGGCCCAAAATGGCGGGCGGCGGCGCCATGCAGCCAGACGGCGGCGGAACCGGCCTCGAAGGGCGGCATGGTTTGGGCAAGAAGCCCGCCCGCGATCCCAGCCAGAACATCTCCCGAACCCGCCGTGGCGAGCCATGGCGGCAAATCCTCGGCTATGGTCGCCAAGCCGTCCGGATCCGCGACCACCGTATCGGAGCCTTTCAAAACCACCACCGCGCCGCTCAACGCCGCTGCAGCACGCGCGCGGTCGAGTTTTGACTCCGAATGCAGGCCGTCGAAACGCGCCAGCAAGACTTGTTCCAACATACCGAGACCAAGCCATTGGCTTTGGTCATTTTGGCCGGCGTGGCCGAAAAGGCGGGCGAATTCGCCGTCGTGCGGCGTGAGCACGACCCCTTTGCTCCGCCGCCTGATCATTTGCGCGAGACCATAAACATCGTCTTCAAAACTCGTGAGCGCATCGGCGTCGAGCACGACGGCGCGCGGCAGCGCTCCGGATTCCCCGTCGGCATTGAGCGCCGCCCGCACCAGGGCCCGGGTTATTTCTCCCACGCCCAGCCCTGGTCCCATGACGAGCGTGTTCTTCCGGCGATCGGCGAGGATTCCCGCGAGGCCGTCCGCATTGTCGCACACGCTTGTCATGATCGCGGTGAGCGCCGCGGCGTGGACGCAAAGCGCAGCGCCCGGAGTTGCGACCGTCACCAGCCCCGCGCCCGCGCGAAGCGCGCCGCGCGCGGCAAGACGCGCGGCGCCCGTGTGCGCGGGCCCGCCGGAGAGGACCACGGCATGGCCGCGCGAATATTTATGGCCGTCGACGCGCGGAACCGGGAATCTCTGTTGCCAAACGGCCGGACAATTGGCGAAGGTTTTGGGCGAGATCGTCGCCAGGACATGATCTCCAATTCCGATATCCGCGATGACAGTGCCGCCGCAATGGATGCGGCCCGGCAGCAACAAGTGCCCAGGCTTGCGGCGAAAAAATGTGACGGTGCGTGCGGCGTTTATCGCGGCGCCACGAATTTGCCCGCTGGAGCCGTCGATGCCGGAGGGAACATCCACGGAAAGGATCGGCTTTTTCGTCCCCGTCGTCCATTCATTGAGACGCAGGACCAACGCCTTGGCCGGCCCATCGAGAGCGCGAGCAAGTCCCGCGCCGAAGAGCGCGTCGATCGCGAGATCGGCAGAATCGAGATCGAGTTCTTCGACGGCGAGGATCTTGCCGGTCCAACTTTTGGCGGCAAGCGCGGCGTCGCCCCGCAGCCGATCGAGCGCGCCAAGCAGTCCGAGCTCGACGGTAAATTCTTGCGCGGCGAGGATGCGCGCGGCGACAAAGCCGTCGCCGCCATTGTTGCCGGGCCCGCAGCAAACCGCGACACGCCCAAGGCGTGGGAGAATCCGTATCGCCTCCCTTGCCACCGCCGCGCCAGCCTGTTCCATCAGCATGGAGCCGAGCGTGCCCCCGGCGATGGTCAGCCGGTCGGCCTCCGCCATTTCGGAGTTGGTCAGCAACGCTGACGAAAGAAAGTCTGGCATGGGCAAAAACCATGGCTAAACAGCGATGAAAGGCGCGGCCGCGTCAAATGCGTCGTCGCGGATTTTGCGAATGTGGACGCCACCAATGCCCTGCTGCGCGCCGAAGTCCAGCGACAATGTGCGTATACGACCTGGCATGTGCCGAGGAACGCCGTCAACTGAAAGGATCCTTCCTCCGAAGGAGAGCTCGGCTGCTTTCGGGTACGCTAGATTTATTGTTGCAAGATACCATAAATCGTAGTCTCAAGATCGGCGTTTTCAGAACGCATGGTTCTCAGATGACACTAAAGATGGAAACAACTGAAGTTTTGAGCTTGCCCGGGATCCCGATTCCATTCCGATTGTAATCTGGCTCCGATGAAGACGAGCTGGCTCCTAGCTACCCATTGAATTTCTTGCCGACCGCTTCAGATATGTGCGGGCGTACAGCGCCGAGTTGTCCCGTCGCGATCGCGCGGAGGTGGAACTATGAGAATTAGCGTTTCGCGCCAAACCGCCGCGCTGATCGCAATGGTTCTGATCTTGGCATTTGGCCTTTTGGCATTTCTGCGCCCCGCGCGGCCCAAAGTTGCTGCAGCAGGGCCGGAATCCGGTATCGCGGCGGCTTGCGGTCCCGGCAGCCGCACTGGTCACGCGGATCTCGACGACAATTTGCAAACCTCCGACAGGCTTACATTCGCGGTGCGCACGCCGAGTAATTACGATCCGACGCGGGCCTATCCGCTGCTTGTCGTCTTCCCGCCGGCAGGATTTAGCCGGCGCCAGTCCGAGACTTTCTACGACCTGACGACCGAGGCGACGCGGCGTGGTTTCATCGTCGCCTACAGCGACCACATAGTTCTGTCGCCCATGGCAGTCTCGCGACAGGCGAAGGTGGCTGCGACCGTCGCGAGCTTTTTCTGTGTCGATGAAGCTTCGATCGCTTATCTCGGTCACTCCGATGGCGGCTTAATGGCCGAGGGTATCCCCGCTTACATCGGCAAGGCCAGCATCACGCCTCACAGCATCGTCGCGAGCGGCGCGGGCATCACGAGCGAAGACCTCGCTGCGATGGCGTGCCCGTCAATCTCAGCTGTTTTGATCGTCCACAGCCGCACCGATGAACGCTTCCCGGCCTTCGGCCGCGGCGCCGCGGCGTATTGGGGGCGGTGCGCGGCCTGCGCGCCGGAAAATTTTAACGCGTTTGCCGATGGCTGCCGCGACTTCTCGGGATGTGCCGGAGGACGGCGCGTCACCTACTGCGAAACATCTCTGCCACATAAGCGCTGGCCTTCGCTGAATACCGCAATGCTTGATTTCATTCAGGGAGGCAAGGCCAAGCCGCCATAGGGTTGGCGGGCTTTTCGCCTAAACCGAGTATGTCGCCTATGTCTCGGAGCAAAACCTCATGGCCGATCCATCGGGCGATCCTCTTCGTCATCCGCAAGCGGACGAGATGTTCGTGCGTGCGCGTGACGGCGCCTACAAAATCAAGACGGCGCGCCTAAACCGAAAATTCCCTATCTGCGGCTCGCGGAAGCGCTGTTGCCCTCGGCCGAAGCGCTGCTTGACGTTTATCAGCGATCACCCCGCCGGCTCCGTCTTCAACCGCCGTCCTCTTCGTCTTGTCGCGTCTCGCGAGGCTCCTCATCGGCGCCACCGGGAGTATCCTCCTCGGTGATCCGCTCGACGGCGACAACCTCCTCCCCTGCGTCGGTATCGAAGACGATGACTCCCTGAGTCCCGCGTCCGGCAACCCGAATGCCATCGACCGGACAGCGGATCAATTGGCCGCCGTTTGTTACCAGCACGATCTCGTCGCCATCCTCGACCGGCATCGAGGCAATGAGCTTGCCGTTTCTTTGGTTGACCGCCATCGCGACGATGCCTTTGCCGCCGCGACCGGTAATGCGATATTCGTACGACGAAGTCCGCTTGCCGTAGCCATTCGTGGAAACGGTCAAAATGATTTGTTCGGCGGCGGACATTTCGGCATAGCGGTCCGGTCCGAGGTGC
>DASYNQ010000426.1:0-7018 GCA_036008425.1 Methylocella sp.
GTCAAGCGTTGCAGCCTGAGTTCGAGAATGGCCTTCGCCTGCGCTTCCGAAAGCTGGCAGTTGCCATCCTCGGAGAGCACATGACGCGGGTCTGCGATCAGGGTGATCAAAGGCGCCATGTCGCGCGCGGGCCAGGCGCGCCCCATCAAGGCCGCGCGGGCGGTGGCCGGGTCAGGCGACGTGCGGATCAGACGGATGAACTCGTCAATGTTGGCGAGCGCGATGGCAAGGCCAACCTGCACATGCGCGGCGTCGCGCGCCTTGGCGAGGAGGTGCTTGGTGCGCCTTGTGACGACCTCCTCGCGAAAATCGATGAAGGCGGCCATAAAATCCTTGAGCGTCAGGATTTCCGGCCGGCCGCCATTCAAGGCGATCATGTTGCAGGCAAAGCTCGATTGCAGAGCGGTGAAGCGCCAGAGCTGATTTAACACCACATCGGCGAGCGCGTCGCGCTTCAGTTCGATGACAATGCGCATGCCATCGCGATCGGATTCATCGCGCAAATCCGAGATACCTTCGACGCGTTTCTCGCGAACCAGCTCGGCGATCTTCTCGATCAAGGTGGCTTTGTTGATCTGATAGGGAATCTCAGTGACGATTAGGGCTTCGCGCTCCTTGCGGATTTCCTCCACTTCGACCTTCGCGCGTGTCAGCACCGAGCCGCGTCCGGACACATAGGCGATGCGGATGCCGGCCCGCCCCAAAATGCTGCCGCCGGTCGGGAAGTCCGGGCCGGGGACGATCGCCATCAAATCCTCGATCGTCATCTCGGGGCGGTCGATCAAGGCGATCGCGGCATCGATCACCTCGCCGAGATTGTGCGGCGGGATATTGGTCGCCATGCCGACCGCGATGCCGCCGGCGCCATTGACGAGGAGATTGGGGTATTTCGCCGGAAGCACGGTCGGCTCCCGCTCGCGTCCGTCGTAATTCGGCTGAAAATCGACCGTCGCATTGTCGAGGTCGTCGAGGAGCGGCAGGGCGGCCGGCGCGAGACGCACTTCGGTATAGCGCTCGGCGGCGGGCGGATCGCCGTCGACGGAGCCGAAATTGCCTTGTCCGTCGATTAACGGCAGACGCATCGAGAAGGGCTGCGCCATCCGCACCAGCGCATCATAGATCGCGAGATTGCCGTGCGGATGATATTTGCCCATCGTATCGCCGGTGACCCGCGCCGATTTGTTGTAGGGGCGATCCGGCGTGTAATTGTTCTCGTGCATCGAATAGAGAATGCGCCGGTGCACCGGCTTCAGCCCGTCGCGCACGTCGGGCAGCGCCCGGCTCACGATGACGCTCATCGCGTAATCGAGGTAGCTGCGCCGCATTTCGTCGGAAATCGAAACCGGCCGGACGCCGGAGCCGGGCGAGGGCGACGTGTTGTTGTCCGTAGGGGCCAAGGAATGCTAACCCTGAAAGGAAGGATTACTAGAGTCTAACCCAGCGGGCCGCGAAACGGCAACTCCGGACTTAAGATAAAAGTCATCGTCCTGGGCTCTCCTTCGGGGAGCCAGAGATTTCAATGCGTTGAGGCGAGTTTCGGGGACAGGGGTTGGCTGAGGAAAGCGCTTATTTGACGAGGATTTGCGGCGGCGAAGATTGTTCGCACCATAACCGGCAATGGCGCCGGCGTGAGCGGGCGGCATGCTCGACTCCTATGGTAACAATCCGATCAACGGCAACAGCTTCGACGGATCGCCGTCGACGATCCCCTTGAAATAGCAGTGTCAAACGTCGCATCGATAAACCGGAACGCTTGTCCGCGCGCCTATCCGTCGAATGGCGCGGAAGCGGCCGGTCCGGCGCAGGCTCGTCTGCAAAGGTTCATAGAAGAACAGCATGGGATTCTTCTGAATGGAGTCATGGTCCGCGGCATAGCCTGACACGAGCAATGAGCCGATCGTCTTTTGCGCGAGGAAATCGATCAAGACCCGATAGGCCTCCTCCGTCTCTTGATGAATCAGCACCTCGAAGCAGATCACCATTTCGGCTGCGGGCACGTCCGCTGCGGGCGCTAACTCGAAGCTCCAATCCGGGCGGGCGAGTTGCGCGATCTCGAGCGACTCGGAAGATTGATCGATGCCGAGATAATTGACGATCGCGAGGTCCTTGATCACCTCGAGATCGCCGCAGCCGACATCGAGAACAGAGGAGGCCGCCTCAACACCTTGCTCCCTGAGGAGCTGCCGCTTAACAAGGAGATTGTCGCCGCGGGAGCCGATCCCAGAGCCTCGTTCACGAAAATGCCTGTAGCGCAAGTCCCAGAAGACGCGATTATCGAATCCGCTTCCGATTAGCGCATTGGCTTTTGCGACTGCGGCTTGCGCCGCCGCGTCAAGATGGGCTTGCGGCTCAAGCAGGCCGAGAACATTGAGACTGGAGCTATGATAGTGCAGCAGGGCGATCGGCCGGGCGTCATCGAAATAGCCATGGGCGCCATCAAAATGAATATAATAATTGACATTCGACGGCGCCGCCTTGAACGGCAGGCCACCTTGCTGAACGGCTAGCCAGAAGCTGATCTGATCGACGTGATTTTCCCGGCCGACACGCCAGAGCGGTTCTATATTGGCGAGAAGCCAAAGAGCCCATCTGCGCCATCTTTCGGATAATTCGGCGCAGAGTTCTTTCGGTACTGAATAAAATCCGCCACTGCAATGAGCCTCAAATGTCAGGTCGCCGCTGGCATCGACCCCGCAGGTCGGAGGCCATTTCGAAAGACCGGCTGCCGCGGCAATCGCCTTTAAGGTCGCAAGCGGCGGCTTGGCGAGGTCGACGATCTTTGCCTGGATCGCCGCGCCGCCCAGAAAAGGCCTCAGATCCGACGTCGATATCATGTCCGTATCGAGGAGTACGACGCGATCGAAGTCGAGTTCCCGCAAGTTTTCGAGTTGATTGAGCTTGTTGCAGTAACGCCCATCTCCGAAGCGGGCGATTTCATGGACGTGGCAGCCGAACTCTCCGAAGAGGCTCCGCCGCCTGGCGTTAACTTCTGGCAAGCATTGCACGTGGACGGAGGAAGGGTCTCCGCCACAATGCTCGATGAGCGAGCGCGCGAGATGCCACGCTTCATAGGCGAAGCGAGGATCATGGTCCATGACGAAGGAAAAAATCGTCCGGCCCTGCGTCGTCATCAAGCGCGCTCTCCTATGCTTGCTTTGGCGCGGCACCGGATTGCTCGCAAGGGCGACCACTAACACCAGGAACCCAAGAAAGCCGCTGGTGATAATCGCGAAGGCGACCACCTTCAGTTTTCCGGCGGCATCTTGAACAAGAGGAAACCTACGGCGCCTAATACGAGGACGCTCAGAGATGCGAGCCCAACGTGTTTTGGGACGCTTTGCCAATTAAGTCAGGCGTCTCGTCGATGAGTTTTTCGCGAATTCGACCCATATGCACTCCCGCTGAACCCCCTCCCGCACATCGCCTGTGCCGGTTCGTCGCATTGGGTATATAAGGGAAGGAACCCGTGCCGAATAGAGAGAGGTTTGAGAATGCAACTAGGTGTGGTTGGTCTGGGCCGAATGGGAAGCAATATCGCGCGGCGACTGCACCGCGCGGGACATCATTGCGTGGTCTACAACCGGACCCCAAAACCGGTCGCCGAACTCGCGGCCGAGGGTCTGACGCCTGCGCCGGATTTGGCAGATTTGGTCAGGAAACTCGAGGCTCCCCGCGCGGTGTGGATCATGCTTCCCGCCGGCGCCGTCACCGAAGGCATGATCGATGGGATGAGTGGTTTGCTGTCCGCGGGGGATATTCTGATCGACGGCGGCAATACGTTTTATAGGGACGACATTCGCCGCGCAAAAACGCTGGAGGCCAAGAAAATTGCCTATGTCGATGTCGGCACGTCCGGCGGGGTATGGGGCCTCGAACGCGGCTATTGCATGATGATCGGCGGGTCAAAGGCGGCCATCGATCATCTCGATCCGATTTTCGAGGCGCTGGCGCCGGGCCTTGGCGCCATCGCGCGGACGCCCGGCAGAGACGCGCGGGATCCCCGCCCGGAACATGGCTATATCCACGCGGGGCCCGCCGGCGCCGGGCATTTCGTCAAGATGATCCACAACGGCATCGAATACGGCCTAATGCAAGCCTATGCCGAGGGTTTCGATATCTTGCGCGGCAAGGCCGGTTCGGGCCTTCCCGAAACCGAACGCTTCACCTTGGATCTCGCCGATATCGCGGAAGTCTGGCGGCGTGGCAGTGTGATTTCGTCCTGGCTTCTCGATCTTGGCGCCATGGCGCTCGCCGACGACTCCAACCTTGCAAATTTCACCGGTGCGGTCGAGGATTCGGGCGAAGGTCGCTGGACCGTCGATGCGGCGGTCGAAGAGGCGGTGCCTGCCAACGTTCTCGCGGCATCGCTGTTCGCGCGGTTTCGTTCCCGCGAGGAGCACACGTTCGGCGACAAGCTTTTGTCGGCGATGCGTTTCAAATTCGGCGGCCATGTCGAGCGCCCCGCCGCAAATTCGCCTGCCAAATGACCCGGCGCCGCGGCCGGCGGTCAAGGAGCGCCATGTTGGAACAAGGCCTCTCTCGCGCGTTTCTTTCTCACTGGCCTAACCCCGGCCCGCGCGAACTGGAGCGCGCATGACACCGCCGCCGGTCGTCGACGCCGGGGGCAAAGCGGAAGCCTTGGTGTGGCGGGTCGCGGGCTTTATCGCCGCTCGCGCGTCCAGTGCGTCCAACGTTTTGGCCTTTGCCTTTCCGGCGGCTCGACCCCGAGCGGATACCCGCCGCACGCCTCGCGACGTGCGGAACCATCCACATCTTCGCCGGCCGCGTGGCGATAGCAGGGTGAACGCGGCTTGGCCGCCAACCACGTTTCGCCGTCTTCGCGGGCCTTGCTTATTTTGTTGCTTTGCTTATAAGGCGCGGTTCCGAACCGCCTGGCTGAACGGCTGCCGTGGCGGTTCGTTTCGCTCGTTTCGACATGCTCTCTCGTTATCGAAAAACGGGGGCGGGTCCAAAGGTTCCGCTCAGGGGCGCGTTATGGACGCTAGCCGCGCGACGGAGACTAAGCAAAATGCCCAAACTTAAAACCAAATCCGCCGCCAAAAAGCGTTTCAAGATTACCGCGACAGGCAAGGTGCTCTATGCTCAGAGGGGCAAACGCCACGGAATGATCAAACGGACCAATAAGCAGATTCGGAATCTGCGCGGCACCGCCGTGCTGTTCAAAAGCGATGGCGACAAGATCATACGATTCTTTCTGCCGAACGGCTGAAGGTCCCCGCCGCCAATCGTTTTTCATGATCAATCCGGAGCTCAGCCATGGCACGCGTGAAACGCGGAGTTACCTCGCACGCCAAGCACAAGAAAACATTGAGGGCCGCCAAGGGCTTTTATGGCCGCCGCAAAAACACGATCCGGGCGGCGAAGGCGGCGGTCGATCGCTCGATGCAGTATGCGACACGCGACCGGCGCGCCAAGAAGCGGGTTTTTCGCGCCTTGTGGATTCAACGTCTCAACGCCGCGGTGCGTGAGCAAGGCCTCACCTATTCGCGCTTCATCGATGGCCTCGCCAAGGCCGGTGTCGAAATCGATCGCAAGGTCCTCGCCGAGCTTGCGATTAGTCAGCCGGAAGCATTTAGGGTGGTCGTCGAGAAGGCGAAAGGCGCGAGGCTCGCGCCGGCCTGAGACGCCGGGCCATGATCGCCGCGCGGCTGGCAAGCGCCGGCACCGCCAGCACCCGCTTCGTCCTAAGCATTATTGCCGGAAAGTAGCGCCGGTTTTCGGAAAAAATGACGTGGAATCAAACCACCTAGCCAAGGGTGCGTCGGGTTGTCAACGCAATCTCGCCGTCCGCCCACCTTCACCTAGTCTTTAGCGTTATTCCGCGGGCTTGATCCCGAGCCTTTGCAGCTTGGCCTGCGGACTGCCGTAGGGCTCTTGCAGATCGACGTTCCAATAGCGCAAATCTTCGAGCTTAATTTCCGTTCCGGTCACCGCGCAGAGCACGAAAGCGCCGGGACGCAAAACGCGAAATTCACCATTGAGATATTCGATCTCGGCTTCGCCCGCGGAGATCGGGCGGCGTTCATAACGGTTCATGAGAGTCGGGCTCAATTCGAAGAAGCTTGCTAACATGATAACGCAACTTCGCCAAATTCGCCACCATGTCCGGCGAAACTTCTGGTTCGGTGCAAGCGAATACGTGCCAGCGATGCGGGAAAAGCGCCGCGAAATGGGGGCAAGGCATGTTCGAAGTGCTGGACTATGGGGTCCGCCTGGCTTTTATCGACGAGCGGCCGGTGCCGGGCGATCGCGCCGAGCCGATACTTCTCATTCATGGGTTCGCCTCGACCCATGCGGTAAATTGGGTTTTCCCGCAATGGGTGAAGAGCTTGACCGAGGCGGGGCGGCGCGTCGTCGCCTTCGACAACCGGGGGCATGGCCGCAGCGAAAAATTCCATGACCCCGCCGCCTACGCCATGCAGAAGATGGCGGAAGATGCCCGCGCGCTTCTCGATCATCTCCACATTGAGACGGCGGATGTGATGGGCTATTCGATGGGCGCACGGATCGCCGCCTTTCTTGCCAAGGAGCATGCGAGCCGCGTGCGTTCGATGATTCTCGGCGGTCTCGGCCATCATCTTGTCGATCGCGCCGGGCTTCCGCTTGCCATTGCCGAGGCGATGGAGGCGCCCTCGCTCGCCGGTCTCGTCGACCCGACGCAGCGGATGTTCCGCGCCTTCGCCGAGGCGACCAAGAGCGATCTCAAGGCGCTCGCCGCCTGCGCGCGGGGTGCCCGCCAAGTTATGAGCGAGATCGAAGCCGGCGAAATCGATGTCCCCGTGCTGATCGCGGCCGGAACCAAGGACGATGTCGCCGGCAACCCGCATGAACTCGCCGCTATGTTCAGGCGGGCGCGCGCGGTGGATATTCCTGGCCGCGACCACAATCGCGCGGTAGGAGACACAGTCTATAAAGAAAGCGTATTAGAATTTCTTGAACAGCGCCCCTAATCGTCTTGCCCGGGCGGCTTATATCTTCGCGAAGGCGCGTCAAACTT
>DASYNQ010000427.1:0-8272 GCA_036008425.1 Methylocella sp.
TCCCAGCGGCGGCTTTGGCTTTTACCGCCTCCTTAGATTCTTGTAATTCCTGCCAAATTTCTGGCGAGATGCTAGGCGGACGTTCACCCATCGGCCGCCTCCCTCTTGTGCCGTTCAAAATGTCCGATGTTGAATCCGGCAAACCAAGCATTCCGGCGAGCGAGGGGCCACGCGTGGAAGCCTTTGGGATAGCCGCCAAGTTCGCGCTCGCCGTCAAACTTTTGGAGAAGCCCGCAGCGGGCGCCGTCGTCGAATTCGGCGGTCCGTTGCTTGCGGTTCGCGGCCCTCCCGGTTTCTGCGCTCATGGCCTCGTCGCCGAGTCGATGGGAAGCACGCTCATGCCCGCGTCTCCGGCTGCTCGGCGTCCGCGATCAATTGGCTCGATATCTCGAAACGCCTCGGCCCCGATCCATGCCGCGGCGGCGGCCCGTGCTTCTTGGAGCTGTTTGTAAACCGAGTTCCCTTCGAGGAATTGTTCGCGCGCTCGACGGCGATTACGGTCGAGGCTGAGATAATCGCCCGCCTCCGCGTATTTGGCAGTGAGATAGAGAAACAGCGCGGCCGTGCGCCAATGTGAGGCGGCAAGGGCGAGCGCGACGGCTTTTCTATTATGGACATGGTTATTCGCGCGCCTCCGCAAGCTCACGCTCTGCGCTCAGCGGCAGGTTAGCGGCCGCGCCGGAAAGCCCCTTCCAACTCGGCAACTTCGCGTTATTGAATTTATTGGGCATTGACGGTTACCTTCCAACCGCCAACCTATTGATTTAAGGGCAAAAAATCCGGCCTGTCACGCCGGAGGTCGCGGGTTCAAGTCCCGTCTCTCTCGCCATTAACTTTAGGAAACAACTGTAAACGGTTGATTTCCTTGCCGAGCATCCGCAAATCTTGCCATGCCAGCTTTTTTTGCGCCGGTTGGCGCAGAAGATAGGCCGGATGCAGCATGGCGAGCGCCTGGATCTCCTTGCCGCCCACAGCATAGCTGAACCAGCGTCCGCGCATGCGCAGGACGCCCTCCTTGCCGCCGAGGAGAGTTTGCGCCGACGCGGCGCCAAGACAGACCAGAATTTTGGGGTCCACGAGTTCGATTTGGCGGCGGGTGAAGGGCAAGCACGCCACCGTTTCAAGCGGCGTCGGGGTGCGGTTTCCCGGCGGCCGCCAAGGCACGACATTGGCGATATAGACTTTTCTGCGGTCGAGCCCGATCGCGGCCAGCATCTTGTCGAGCAATTGGCCGGCGCGGCCGACGAAGGGCACACCCTCGCGGTCCTCGTCGGCGCCGGGCGCCTCGCCAATGAACATAATCTCCGCGCTGGGGTTGCCGTCGCCAAAGACGAGCCGGGTCGCGGTCGCCTTCAGGCCGCAGCCGTCGAAGCGGGAAAGTTTTTCGCGCAGATCGCCAAGGTTTTGGGCGGCGGCGGCCTGGTCCCGCGCGGTCTCGATGGCCTCGGCGGGAAGGGCCGTGGCGGGCTCCCACATGACACGGCGGCTGGTTTCGAACGTCGCCGCCCGCGCGGCCGGAGGGCTCCGCTCCTCCACCTGAGCGGACACGCCGGCGCGGCTTTCGGCGAAGCGGTCATGCGGAACGTCATCGACGGCGATATCGACGCCCATGTCCGCGTACCAGCGAAGTATTCCGGCCAAACCTTCAGCCATGATCAAAACCCGCGAGACGCGAGAGCGCTTCCCGATCAGATGGAATCATCTGATCGAAAAGGAATCGCTCAGATTCAAAGAGGTGGAGCATGTCGGAAGCGAAAAAGTCGGTCAACTTTTCCGGAACATGCTCCAGCCGGGGAAAATAGCTTGTCCCTCCCCGGCGGCGTCGCGGCGGAGAGTCTTTGATCGATGCGGGAAACACGCCGCGGGGTTGCCGCATTGCCCGACTCTTTCCTAGCTCGCATTGAAGTCCAAAGCTCCATCGTATACGCTTATCGGTAAAGGCCTGCATTTGATCCATCGGTCAATATCAGATTGCGCCATTCATCTCTTGGGCCGAGCCTGATCGGCGAGGCGGAGTCGATTCAAAGCTAAAATCCAGGATTTTACAGATTATCGGTCCCCTTATCAGGCTTCGGCTCCCCTTTTCGCCGGGCGGTGCGCATGCCGTTGTTGCCAAAACGTCCCCAATCTTAAAACCTTAGGGACGTCAACGAAGACGAGGCATGGGACAATTTTTCAACCGAATTCTTGGCACGCAAGGATCGAAAACCACCATGTCCGAGGCAGAAATCAGAATGCCACCACGCGAAACCATGGATTTCGATGTCGTGATCGCCGGCGCCGGCCCCGCCGGTCTCGCCGCCGCGATCCGCCTCAAACAGCTTGCGCCGCACGTTTCGGTCGTTGTCGTCGAAAAAGGCGCCGAGCTCGGCGCCCATATTTTGTCCGGCGCGGTCATCGATCCTTGCGCTCTCGACGGCCTTCTCCCCGATTGGCGCCGCGATCAAGACCGGCCGCTGAAGACGGAGGTGACCGCCGACCGGTTCTATGTGCTCGGCTCCGAGAGGGCGCTCCGGTTGCCCAATTTCATCATGCCGCGGCTCATGAATAATCGTCGCAATTTCATCGGCTCGCTTGGCGATGTCGTGCGCTTTCTGGGGGCGAAAGCGGCGGCTTTGGGCGTCGACATCTTTCCTGGCTTCGCCGGCGCCGAGGTCCTTTATGGGCCAGCGGACGCGGTTTTGGGCATCGCCACGGGAGACATGGGAATCTCCCGCGACGGAAGCGTCAAGAGCGGTTTTACGCGGGGCATCGAGCTTCGCGGCAAATATACCCTGATCGCCGAGGGCGCACGGGGCTCGCTCGCCAAGGAGCTGATCGCGAGGTTCGGCCTCGACAACAATCGCGAGCCGCAGAAATTCGGCATTGGCCTAAAAGAGCTTTGGCGGGTCGATCCCTCCTTGCACCGGCCTGGCCTCGTCCAGCATACCTTCGGCTGGCCGCTCGATGATCGCACCGGCGGCGGCTCGTTTATCTATCATTTCGAAGACGGCCTCGTCGCCGTTGGATTCGTGGTTCACTTGAACTATTGGAATCCGACGCTCTCCCCATTCGACGAATTTCAGCGCTTCAAGACGCATCCCATGATCGCGCCTTTGTTCGAAGGCGGAGAGCGGATTTCGTTTGGCGCAAGGGCGATCACCGAAGGCGGCTGGCAATCGGTGCCGAAACTCGTCTTTCCCGGCGGCGCCCTCATCGGCTGCGCGGCGGGGTTCGTCAACGTGCCGCGTATAAAGGGATCGCATAATGCGATTTTTTCGGGAATGCTCGCGGCCGAACATGTGGTTGCCGCGCTAGAGGCGGGGCGCGCCCATGACGAAGTCATTGCCTATGAAGAGGCGTGGCGCGGCTCGGCCCTCGGGCGCGACCTTTACAAGGTCCGCAACGCCAAGCCGCTCTGGTCGAAATTCGGCACCAGGGCCGGGATTGTGCTCGGCGGCCTCGACATGTGGGTGAATGAAATTTTCGGCACCTCGCCGCTCGGCACCTTGGCCCATGGCGGACCCGATCATGCGAGCCTGAAACCGCTTGGCCAGGTGACACCCATTCAATACGCCAAGCCGGATGGCAAGCTCACTTTCGACAGGCTCGCCTCAGTTTATGTTTCCAACACCAATCATGAGGAAGACCAGCCCTGCCATCTGCGCCTCAAGGACCCGTCGATTCCGATTGGGCGAAACTTGCCGGAATATGGCGAGCCGGCGCGGCTCTATTGCCCCGCCGGCGTCTTTGAGGTGGTCTATGGCAACGAGGCGGCACAAAGCGATCCGCGTTTTGTGATCAACGCGCAAAATTGCGTCCACTGCAAGACGTGCGACATCAAGGACCCGGCGCAAAACATCGATTGGGTGCCGCCGGAGGGCGGCGGCGGCCCGAATTATCCGAATATGTAAGGGCTTTCGCTCGCTTTTTTCGACCGTGCGTCGGTTTGAATTTGGTGCGGCAAATGCGCGCCGCGCCTCGCGATCGGCCATATCCCAGTTTGGAAGACCCAGTTTGGAAGACAGGTATCGAGCACGCATGCTGAGCGATTTCGGGCTCCGCAGGCGCGACGAGATCACGACCATTCCCAACGGTTACGAGCGCGTCAAGCGTTGGCGTCCAGACCGTTCGCGATTCGCCGCGATGGAGGAAAATCACCGGCCTTTCGTCTTTTTGCTTGTCGGCCGCGCCGTGCACAAGAAGGTCGAGATGCTGTTTTCCATCGCTGGAACTTGACGCATTGGGATTGGATATCTGGGTTGGCGGGGGCATCGGGTATCTATTTTTCGGGCATGTATTTCTCCGCGATCGACTCGCGTCCTCCCCCTTCCAACGTGCACATGCTCGGTTTCGTCACCGACGAGATCTCTAGGCGCTCGAAAAGTGTTTTGCTTCGCCTTTCTGTCGCTGACGAGCGGTTCGGGCTGCCCGCCGTTGAGGCCATGCCCTGGGCTGCCCAGTCGTCGCGTCCAACACTGCGAGCCTGTCGGAGGACTGCGGCTGCCGCGCTTTTCGCTGATCCGAAATCGCCGCGCGGTTGGGTCGCCGAGATCGAACGCCTCCGTGCCGAACCAGACCTTGCACGCGATCTGTGCGCGAAGGGTGCCCGCCAAACCGGGCGTTTTTCATGAAAAACAAGTGCCGAGGTCCATTTGGACCTCATTCACGTCGCTTTTCCCGGCGCCGCGCAAGAACATTAAGGCGAGGTTGACCCTTCCCTGCAATCCGCGAAAGCTTTACATGGTCAACGGCCTCTTAACCGCCAAGAACTCCGGACGGGAAGCTCATGACCACGAACGGCAAACAACTTCTCCACTTTGTATTTGGTGGCGAACTCAAGGATTTGAGCGGCACGGAATTCCGCGATTTGTCCAAACTCGATATCGTCGGTATCTTTCCCGACTACGCATCGGCGGTGCGGGCTTGGAAAGCCAAGGCACAGGCAACGGTGGACAACGCTCATATGCGCTATTTCGTGGCACATCTGCATCGTCTGCTCGACCCGTCGAAGGACAAAACTTGAGCGCGGTGGCTATCTTTCGATCCCGCGATAAAAATTATCCGCGGAGAGAGTCCGCCCCATTGAAATATCCAGGCCCGCCGTGAAAGATTCGGCCCTCCTGACTGCCTACCGGCTGGCAAGCGCGGGCGTTGGATTAACCGGGCCATTATATCTTTTTTGGCGTGGAAAGCTCGGCCGCGACGATTTTTCGAGGCGCCACGAGCGGCTGGGGCGGCCTTACCTCGCCAGGCCGGATGGGCGGCTCGCCTTGTTGCATGTCGCAAGCGCCGCGCAAGCTCTCACCTTGCCGCCGCTTGTCGAAAAACTGGGACAGCTCGGCTTCACCGTGCTTTTGACGATCGGCAATGTGTCTTCCGGCCCGTTCCGCGCGCCGCGCTTGCCGCCATCGCTGCACCAACTCGCGCCGCTCGACGCGCCTCAATTCGTGGCGCGGTTTCTCAATCATTGGCGGCCAGACATCGTCCTTATCTCCGGGCCGGAAATTCCGCCAAACCTCATCCTCGAAGCCAGCCGCCGCAAAATTCCGCTCGCGCTTGTCGACGCCCGCGTGTCCGCGCGGCGCTTCCTGATTTGGCGGAAATTTCCGGGCTTTGCCGGATCGCTGCTGCGCCGGATAGATCTTTGTTTGGCGCAAACAAATCCCGACGCGCAGCGCTACGCGAAACTCGGTATGCGAAAAGTTCAGATGACCGGCAATCTCAAATATGATTTCGTCCCCGCGCCGGTCGATCAATCCGCCTTGGCGCGGCTTCTCGCACGGATCGGGACGCGTCCGGCGTGGGTCGCCGATGGAGTCTATCCCGGCGAGGAAGAGATCGCGATGGCGGCACATCGCCGATTGGCGCGCCAGTTTCCAGACCTCCTGACCGTGATCGTGCCGCACAACCCCAAACGCGTTTTTGAAATCGCCCAAAGCGCCGCGAAAATAGGACTGACCGCGGCGCTGCGCGCTGGCGATCGCGAAAGCGCGCCTTTGCCGGAAATCTATATTGCCCTTGCAGCGGGCGAGGCGGGATTATTTCTTCGCGGCGCCGGCGTGATTTTCGCGGGTAAGTCCTTGCGCTACGGCGGCGGCAATAATCCGGTCGAAGCGGCGCGTCTCGGCTGCGCGATCCTGCACGGTCCGGACGTCGATGATTTCGAGGAAATTTACTCAGCGCTCGATAATGCGGGTGGCGGCGCGCTGGTATTCGACGCCGAAACGCTTGCCAAGCAATTGGCGCTCCTCTTCTTTGACAAAGCCGAATTGCGGGCGATGGCCCGCGCGGCTGCGGAGACGGCGGAGGAATTTGGCGGCGCCTCGACCCGCACCATGCAGGCAATCGAGCCTTATCTTGCCCAGGCGATCATCGTGGCAAAAGTCCGAGAGGGGTGAGTGCCCGTCTCAAACGTCCTTCTCGTCGCAAGCGCGACGGCACATTCGCGTCCGGCGGAACCAAGAAAAAGATCGTTCGTGATGGCCTTCGATGCTCCGGTCGCGGATGCCGGAAAGTCAAAGGTCCATCGAATTGACCGTGGCTTGGCAACAAGTGCATTTTCAAGTCCTAAATGCGCTTGAAAATGGGAGTTTCCAAAAATGTGCCTTTCGATAGATTGCACCCATGGCGTTACAAGGCGCGGCGCCCTGAAGGTGGCTGCTGGATTTGCTGTCGCAGGTGTTGACCGCGCAAGCGCACGGGAGGGGAGTGCCGAACAGCCGACGCCCAACGCGATCGGCGCCGATGCGGCACTGCGCCGCCTCATGGAGGGCAATGCCCGCTATGTCGCCAACAAGCCGGCACATCGGGATTTTTCCGCCGGACGCGCGGAGAGGACCAGGTCGCAATATCCGATTGCCGCGGTCCTGAGCTGCGCGGATTCGCGCGTTGCCCCGGAATTTGCGTTCGACCAAGGACCCGGCGATCTTTTTGTTGTCCGGCTCGCCGGCAATTTCGCCAATGACGATGGGCTCGCCAGTCTCGAATATGCGCTGAAGTTTCTCGGCGTGCCGCTCGTCATGGTGCTCGGACACTCGAATTGCGGCGCGATCGGCGCCGCGATCAAAGTGGTCGAGGACAATGCCGAGCTGCCGGGACATTTGCCTGGTCTCGTCCGGTCGATCAAACCCGCGGTCGAAGCCGCGAAAGCGAAGTCCCCACACGATCTTCTCGCGGCCGCAATCACCGAAAATGTTGCGCTTAACGTGAAACGGCTCGAAACCGCGCAACCCTTGCTAGCCAGTTTCGCGCAATCCAAAGAGGTGAAGATCGTTGGCGGAGTTTATGATCTCGCGAATGGAAAGGTCGGTCTCTTGTCCTGAAACAGGCGTCGTCGCAAAAGCTCTACTTGCGACCGAATAGTTTCTCGACATCGGCGAGTTTCAACTCGACATAGGTCGGACGCCCATGATTGCATTGGCCGCAGCCAGGCGTGCGTTCCATCTCGCGCAACAGCGCGTTCATTTCATCGCCGCCGAGACGGCGGCCAGCCCGCACCGAATGGTGGCAGGCCATCGTCGCGAGAACATGATCGAGCCGCTTTTCGAGCGGCGCGAAGGTGCGATCGTCCTCGCGAAGTGCTACGGCGAGATCGCAAACCAGCCGCGCCGCGTCGCCGCGTTTCAACAAAGCGGGCATCTCATGCACCGCGACCGCGCCCGGGCCGAAAGGCTCGACAACGAGACCGAATTCCGCGAGCAATGCGCGCGCGTCGTCGATCCGTTCAACATCGGTTTGTCCCAGTTCGACGATCGCCGGAATGAGCAGCGCCTGGCGCGCGACGTTCTTGCCCGCGCGGGCCTCCTTCAGGCGCTCATACACAAGCCGCTCATGCGCGGCGTGCTGATCGACGATGACGATGCCATCGCGGGTCTGGGCAACTATATAGGTATCGTGGATCTGCGCCCGCGCGGCGCCGAGGGGTGATTCGATATCTTCCGGCGCGGGTGGCTGCTCATGCGCGCGCGTATCGGCGGAAAGAGTCTCGCCAACGGGCGCGAGATCGCCGCAACCTTGCGCGGCTCCCTCGGCAAAACCCGGATAGGCCGGAGACTGTCGCCAATCCCAAGCGGCGGGGGAACGATAGGCGGGCCCCGGACTCGCCGGACTACCGTGCCGGGCGAGAAAATCGATCGCGGTGGCGCCATGTGCCGGAGTCGCGCGATGGAGGGCGGCTTGCAAACTCTGTTTCAAGGCGCCGATCAGAAGCCCGCGCACGAGGCCGGAATCGCGAAACCGGACTTCGGCCTTGGCCGGATGCACATTGACATCGACCTCGCGCGGATCGCAC